>JBDHSS010000150.1:0-7087 GCA_039808205.1 Paracoccaceae bacterium
CACCACGGGCTCACCGACTTCGTGATCTGCTGCGGCTACAAGGGCCACCTGATCAAGGACTACTTCCTCAACTTCTTCCACCGCAACGCCGACTTCACCATCGACCTCAGGTCGAACACCGTCGACGTGCACCGCCGCGGCACCGAGGACTGGAAGGTGACGCTGGTCGACACCGGGCTCGACACGATGACCGGCGGGCGGATCCGGCGGGTGCGCGAGCATCTCGGCGACGCGACCTTCTGCCTGACCTACGGCGACGGCGTCAGCGACGTGGACATCGGCGCGCTCATCGCCTTCCACCGCGCGCAGGCGACGCTGGCCACGGTGACCGCGGTGCAGCAGCCGGGCCGCTTCGGCGCGCTCGACCTGTCGCCCGACCGCACGCGGGTGAACGGCTTCCGCGAGAAGTCGATGACCGACGGCCACCTGATCAACGGCGGCTTCTTCGTGCTCGAGCCCCGGGTGATCGACCTCATCGAGGACGACGAGACGGTGTTCGAGCAGGCGCCGCTGCACGAGCTCACGCTGCGCAACCAGCTCGCGGTCTACCACCACAGGGGCTACTGGCAGAACATGGACACGCTCCGCGACAAGCACGTGCTGCAGGGCCTCTGGGACGGCGGCAAGGCGCCGTGGAAGGTCTGGGACCGCCCGGCCGTGCCCCGCATCGCCGCCAACGGCTGACCTCGAAAGCGAAGGCTTCTCTCACATGCGCGTTCTTCTGACCGGGGCCGACGGCTACATCGGCGCGATCATGGGCCCGAAGCTCCTCGAGGCCGGCCACGAGGTCGTGGGCCTCGACACCGGCTTCTACCGCCGCGGCTGGCTCTACGACGACGGCCGCACCCATCCCAAGGTCGTCTCCAAGGACCTCCGCGCGGTGAGCGTCGACGACCTCAAGGGATTCGACGCGGTCGTCCACCTCTCCGAGCTCTCGAACGACCCGCTCGGCGAGAACGACCCCGCGCTCACCATGGCGATCAACCACCGGGGCTCGGTCGGCCTCGCCGAGAAGGCGCGCGCCGCCGGGGTCGCGCGCTTCGTCTACGCCTCGTCGTGCTCGACCTATGGCGCGGGCGGCGACGAGATGCGCACCGAGGAGAGCGACCTGGCGCCGCAGACCGCCTATGCCCGCTGCAAGATCCTCGTCGAGCAGGACGTCCGGGCGCTGCGCGACGAGCGCTTCACGCCCACCTTCATGCGCAACGCCACCGCCTACGGCGCCTCGCCGCGGCAGCGCTTCGACATCGTCCTCAACAACCTCTGCGGCTTCGCCCACACGCTCGGCGAGATCCGGATGACCTCGGACGGCTCGCCGTGGCGGCCGATCGTCCACGTCGAGGACATCTGCGCGGCGATGCTCGCGGTGCTCGCCGCCGACCCGCAAGCCGTCGCCGGCGAGAGCTTCAACGTCGGCTCGGACGCCGGCAACTACCGCATCCGCGAGATCGCCGAGATCGTCGCCCGCACCTTCCCGGGCTGCGCGCTCACCATCGGCCAGTCGGGCGGCGACACCCGCAGCTATCGCGTGAGCTTCGCCAAGATCCGCCGCCACCTGCCGGGCTTCGAGACCGCGTGGGACGCCGAGCGCGGCGCGCGCCAGCTCAAGGCGGTGTTCCAGCGCATCGGCCTCGACCGCGCGACCTTCGAGGCCGCGCCCTACACGCGCCTCAAGGAGCTGAAGCACCTGCGCGACACCGGGCAGATCGACGAGGCGCTGCGCTGGAACGCGCCGGAGCCGGTCTGAGCCACCGGCAACCGGGGCCGTGGCCCGCTACCGCGGCGCCGGCGGCCGCGGCGGCGCGACGCGGAAGGCGAGCGCCCCGAAGAGCTGCCCCATGGCGTTGCCGAGCTCGCGGTGGACGCGCGCCCGGTCGACCAGGCTCGGCTGCTGGCGCCGGAGCGCCCAGGCGAGGCGCCGGAGCTGCACCCGCCCCATCCGGCGGCCGAGCGCCAGCCACGGGCCGGGGGCCAGCACCGGATCCGCCGCATAGCGCCGGCGCAGCAGCGCCCGGTCGTAGCAGTAGCTGTAGCACTGCCGGTAGATCCCGGCGGGGTCGTCGCGGAAGCGATAGTTGACCACCGCCTCGGGCACGAAGCTGAGCGTGAAGCTCGCGAGGTGCGCGCGCACGCAGAAGTCGATGTCGTCGAGGCAGATGAAGCCGGTGTCGAAGCCGCCGAGCGTGTCGAAGACCTCGCGCCGGAAGCCTTGCGTGCCGCCCGCGGCCTGCGGGCAACCCGGCGCATGGGGCAGCCGGCTCAAGCCATGCTCCTGCGCCTGCCGGCGCTCCGTCCAGGGCGGGTTCAGCGCCCGGATGTCCATGCGCGCGGCGACGAAGGCATGCCGGTCGAGGGCGGTTCCCATGGCGGCGAGCCAGCCCGGCGCCACGGTGTCGTCGGCATCGACGACGAGGAGCGCCCGGCCATGCGCCGCCGGGATGCCGACGTTGAGCGCGTGGGCCTTGCCGCGGTGCGCACTGGCATCCACCACCCGCATCGGCAGGTCGGGGTGGCGGCGGGCGACGTCCTCGAAGACCTGCACCGAGGCGTCGGTCGAGCCGTTGTCGGCGAGGACGATCTCCCACGGCCGGCTCCAGCGCTGACCGACCAGGCTCTCGAGCGTCTCGGGCAGGGTCGCGGCGCCGTTGAAGCAGGCGATGATCACGCTGACGTCGGGCATGGTCTTGCTCCCTGACGATCGCATCGGGGGACCGATGCACGGGGGCGGCAGGGCGCCCGGTGTCGAGGACGCCTCGCATGAAGGCTTAATCGTCCTGCTCGCATTCGCCGGCCTCGTCAACCAGAGCTTGGCGCAGGCCCTCGGGTGCGCGGGCACCCGCCGATCCTGCGCCCGGTCAACGCCGCTTCCGCCCGCCGCGTGCCCGCGAGGCCGAAATTAAATCTCCGTTATCGTTTCTTTCCGAGCATCGCCGGGGCCCGGTCCGCGGCTTACCGTCGCCAACGTCCCTCGCGGGCCAAGCCTTGTAGGAAAGCCTGATGATCCTCGACGTCGAGACCGGTGAGCGCTCGGCCTTCGACCGCACCTTCGACGTCTGCATCATCGGCGCCGGCCCGGCGGGGATCACGCTGGCGCGCCGGCTCGCCGCCCGCGGCCTCGCCGTCGCGCTGATGGAGGGCGGAGGGCTCGAGTGGTCCGAGCAATCGCAGGCTCTCTACGCGGGTGAGAGTGTCGGACTCGCCTCTCCCGATCTCGACGTGGTGCGGGTGCGCTGCCTCGGCGGCTCGTCCGGTCACTGGAACGGGCTCTGCCGCGCGTTCGAGGCGGCTGACATGCGGCCGCGGCCGCAGAGCCCGTTGAGCGGCTGGCCGATCGACAAGGCCGACCTCGATCCCTATGCCGACGCGGTCGCCGAGATCCTCGACCTGGTCCCGGCCTTCGACGACGTCCCGCCGGCAGACCCCCCGCCGCCGCAGGACGGCTTCCGCAGGATCTGGTACCTGAGCAGCCCCCCGACCCGTTTTGGCGAGAAATACCTGGGCGAGATCCGCGATGCCGAGCGGATCGCGCTCGGGATCCATGCGAACCTCGTCGACCTCCGGCTCGACGACAGCCTGACCCGCGTCGAGGGCGCGGTGTTCCGCGGCTACGCCGCCGACGATCCCGGCTTCACCGTACGGGCGCGGACCTACTGCCTCTGCACCGGCGGCCTGGAGAATCCGCGGCTGCTGCTCAACTTCACCCGCCAGGTCCCGGCCGGCATCGGCAACCAGAACGGCCTCGTCGGCCGGTATTTCTGCGATCACCTGCGCATGCAGGTCGGCGAGGCGATCTTCCACGAGATCCCCGACGCCGAGGTCCGCTACTTCACCCCCACCGAGGCGTTCCTCGCCGAGCACCGGACGCTGAGTATCGTCCTGCACCTCGACTACTACCGCCGCGAGACGCTGCCGCTTGCCAAGGAGCTGGCGCGCAGCGCGCAGTGCGCCTTGCCGTTCGGGAAGCGGCTGGTGGCGGCGGTGACCGGCGATGCGCTGCGCTGCGACCAGGGCGGCCTCGGGGACTGGCTCGCCAGCCGCGACCCGGAGACGAACCCCTGGGGCTGGGTCGTGATCAACAGCGAGCAGGCGCTCAACCCGGAGAGCCGGGTCAGCCTCGCGGAGGCCCGCGACGCCTTCGGCCTCAGGCGCATCCGCCTCGACTGGCAGCCCCTGCCGATCGACACCCGCACCATCCAGGACACGACCCTGGCCTTCACGGCGCATCTCGCCGAGCGCGACGTCGGCCGGGTACGGCTCTACGACTCCATCCTCGCCGACCAGCCGCTCCTGGCGACCGCCCTGGACGGGCAGCGCCTGAGCGGATGGCACCATATGTGCACCACCCGGATGAGCGACGATCCGAGGACCGGCGTCGTCGACCGCGACTGCCGGGTGCACGGGATGACCAACCTCTACATCGGCGGCTCCAGCGTCTTCGCGAGCTCCGGCTTCCAGAACCCGACCTATACCATCGTCCAGCTCGCGCTCCGGCTCGCCGACCACCTGGTGGGGTAGCGGGCGGCCGCGGGCGCGCAGGGCGGGGTCGGTGAACCGACGATCGGGACAGGCGCCCCGAACCTGCAAGAGCGAGGCACTGCCTCGCGCAGTTCGTCGGCTGGAGCGCGGGACGCGCGGAAGCCGAGGGGCGGGCAGGCGCGCGCGGATTTGTGTACCCCCAATCCGCGAAGTGCATGCGGCACCGTCGCGCCTGCCGCCGAACGCTCGAAGCGATCACCCGGAGCCAGTTATCAGCCGGTCCGGCCGAGCACCGGCCGCAGGCGCCGGGCGAGGCCCTGCCGCACCCGCCACAGGCGCGCGCCGAGCGTCGGCGGGTTGATCGGAAACCGCGCGAGGCGCGGCTCGAGCCGGGCGATCAGCGCCTTCTGCAGCCGCCCGTCGGCCTGCTCGGCCGGCTCGGGCGTGACCAGCGCCGAATAGATGCGCGCGTCGTTGGCGGGGTTCAGCGCCAGGGCCGGCAGGAGGTCGTAGCTCTGCTCCAGCGCCGCCCGCCAGGCGCCGAGCCGCTGGTCGAGATAGAAGGCGTTGACCCAGTCGAGGCCCTCCGGATGGGCGGCGCGCCAGTCGCGCCAGTCGGCGAGGAACGGGGTGAAGGCGGGCCGCTTGAAGATCCGCGCGCCGAGGGCGGCCGGGAAGTCGGGGCTGTCGGCGTCGAGGCCCTGGAAGTACCGCGCGAAATACTGCCGGCCGAGCTCGAAGCAGCCCGCCGCGATCATCG
Organism: Paracoccaceae bacterium; assembly: GCA_039808205.1. Lineage (GTDB taxonomy): Bacteria > Pseudomonadota > Alphaproteobacteria > Rhodobacterales > Rhodobacteraceae > Amaricoccus. The sequence continues at coordinate 5,237 of JBDHSS010000150.1, forward strand.
CGTCGCCGGGACGCTGGTAGCGGTAGGCGTTTCCCGGGATCAGCTCCTTGATGTCCCAGCCGAGCACCGCCCCGCCGGTATGCCGCTCGACGAGGGCGGCAATGCCCGGCCGCGCCGGCTCGAGGTCGATGATGTGGTGGACGAGGCCGAAGCGGCGGCTGATCGCCGCGGCGATGCGCACGTCGGTGATCGGCTTGCCCGTGTAGCGGAAGGTCACGGTCTCGAAGCGCAGCCCGGCGGCGAGGAACGCGGCGGCGACGGTGCGCGAGTCGAGCCCGGCGGTCAGCGGCAGGAACACCGTGCCCGCGATCCGCGACTTGAGTTCCTCGGCGAAGCGCACGAGCTCGGCCGCGGCGACCTCGCGCGCCGCCTCGAACCCGGCGAGCGGCGCGATGCCGTGGTCCGCGTGCTCGACGGCCCCGGTGCGGAGGTCGATCGCCTGGTCGCAGAAGAGCCGCCGCACCGCGCGCCAGCGGGTGCCGGGGCTCGGCAGGTAGTTGCCGTTGCCCGGGTGCACGAGCGCGTCGTCGATGTCGAAGGGCGGGATCTCGCCGGAGAGCGCCAGCATGGCGACCGCCGCGCTCGAGGCCACCACGAGCTCGCCGCCGGACCCACCGGACCGGCCGACGTGCAGGCCGAGGAGCCCCGCCGCATCGCCCGAGACCCGCGGCCACTGCACGCGCGCATAGCGCCCGGCGCCGCGCCCGGTGGCGGGATCGGCAGCGAGCCGCACGCCGATCAGCACCTCCGGCGCCTCGGGCACCCGCCGGTCGATCTCGACGGGCAGATCCGCCTGGTGCGACAGGATCCAGCCTTCGGCCAGCGGGACCGCGGTCCAGCTCGGATCGACCGCGACCGGCCGCCGGGCGATGACGAACTGTCTCCGATGCAGCAGAAGTTCCATGTCCCGAGGCTCCCGCGATGACGCGAGGGGGGTTGTAGACGCGACCTGCGGCCGGTTCAACGCAAGGGCGGGATTTCCGCCGGCACCGCCGCCCTGACGTCGGCAAGGCGCGGGTTGCCGAGCTTCATCCATTGCGTGTTTGCTACCGGGCGATTCGCGTCCCCCGGCGATCCGGCCGGCATGAGGGGACAAGGGAGCCGACCCATGATCCTCGTCGACACCGCCCTCGCCCGCCGCGCCGCCGACGGCCTGCCGCCGATCCGCGTCGGCATGATCGGCGCGGGCTTCATGGCCTCGGGCGTGCTCCTGCAGATCAACACCGTGCATGCGCGCACCATGCGCGTCGTCGCGGTGGCGAACCGCACGCCGGCGACGGCGGTCCGCGCCTATGCCGACGCCGGACAGGAAGACGCGGTCGTCTGCGACGGCCCCGCGGCGCTGGCCCGCGCGATCGAGGCCGGGCGCGCCGCCGTCACCGAGGACCCGATGCTGGTGGCGACGAGCCCCTTCGTCGACGTGCTCCTCGAGGTCACCGGCGCCGTCGAGGAGGCGATCGCACCGGTCCTCGCCGCGATCGAGCACGGCAAGCACGTGGCCTTGATGAACCCCGAGCTCGACGGCACGCTCGGGCCGCTCCTCAAGGCGCGGGCCGACAAGGCCGGCGTCGTCTTCACCGACGTCGACGGCGACCAGCCTGGCGTCGAAGGCAACCTCTGGCGCTTCGTGAAGGGCCTCGGCGTGCGCCCGGTCCTCTGCGGCAACATCAAGGGGCTGCAGGATCCCTACCGCACGCCGACGACCCAGAAGGCCTTCGCCGAGAAGTGGGGCCAGAAGCCCGCGATGGTGACGAGCTTCGCCGATGGCACCAAGGTCAGCTTCGAGCAGGCGGTGGTCGCCAACATGACCGGCATGACCGTGGCGAAGCGCGGCTGCCACGGCTACACCGT
>JBDHSS010000151.1:0-7085 GCA_039808205.1 Paracoccaceae bacterium
ACGAAGCGCGAGTTGAAGATGTTGAGCCCCTTGTTCTCCATGGCGCCGGCGTTGAAGTCGTCGACGGCGACGATCATGAAGCGGTCGAGGTCGTACTCGCGGCCATAGACCTCCTCGTCCCAGCGCATCGCGCGCTTGAGCGAGTCCATTGCATAGCCGCAGCGGCTCTCGTCGCCCGGACGCACCCAGATCTGCAGCAGCACGTCGCGGCCGGAGCGGGTCGTGAAGCGATCCTCGACGGCGACGAGGTCACCCGCGACCAAGGCGAAGAGGTACGAGGGCTTGGCGAACGGATCCTCCCACTCGGCCCAGCCCGGCCCGGAGCCGGTCAGGTTGCCGTTCGAGAGCAGGACCGGCGTGCTGCCGTCGGTCGGGCCCTCGATGCGCACCCGGAAGCGCGACATCACGTCGGGCCGGTCGGGCCAGAAGGTGATCTTGCGGAAGCCCTGCGCCTCGCACTGGGTGCAATACATGCCGTTCGACATGTAGAGGCCCTCGAGCGCGGTGTTGGTCTCCGGCGCGATCTCGGTCTCGGCCTCCCAGGTGAAGACCTGCGGCACGTGATCGGCGGCGACGGTCAGCCCCTCGTCGTCGAGGCTCAGCGCGTTCTGCGGCACCGGGCTGCCGTCGATCGCGGCGGAGACGAGCTTCAGCCCGCGCCCGTCGAGGCGCAGGTCGGCCGCACCCTCGTCGGCGCGGGCGGGGTTGCGGTAGAAGCGGACGCGCGCGCGGACGCGGGTGGCCTTCGGGTCGAGCACGAAGCTGAGCTCGACCGTCTCGGCGAGGTAGTCCGGCAGGCGGTAGTCCGCGAGCCGGATGGTCGGGGCCTGGTCGGCGCGCATCGGTGCTGTCCCTCTCCGGTTCCGCGGCGGACGATGCAACCGGCCCGAGAAAGCCGTCAAGTCCGTTCGGGTCTCGCGCAAGCAACCCGCGATTGGCGCGGGCGTTCCGGCGGGGCAGGGTGACGGCGCCGGCGCGAGAATTGACTCGGTTCCGCCCATGCGCCAAAACGGGCGCTTCCCGCGCGGCGGCGCGGTTCCTTGCCACCTTGCTGTCGTCCTGGAGATCGAGCCGGTGATCCCTCCCGTCCTTCCCACCTATGCCCGCGCGCCGCTCGCCTTCGTGTCGGGCGAGGGGCCATGGCTCGTCGAGGAGAGCGGCGAGCGCTATCTCGATCTCGGCGGCGGCATCGCGGTCACGGCGCTCGGCCATGCGCATCCGGCGCTGGTGCAGGCGTTGGGCGAGCAGGCGGCGAAGCTCTGGCACACCTCGAACCTCTACCGCATCCCGAACCAGGAGGCGCTGGCGGAGAAGCTGGTGGCGGCGACCTTCGCCGACACGGTTTTCGTGACCAACTCCGGCACCGAGGCGATCGAGTGCGCGATCAAGATGGCGAGGAAGCACTTCGACTTCAACGGCCAGCCGGAGCGCAACCGGATCATCGCCTTCGAGGGCTCGTTCCACGGCCGGAGCTACGGCGCGATCTCGGCGGCCGGGTCGGAGAAGATGGTGAAGGGTTTCGGCCCGGTGGTGCCGGGCTTCGACCACGTCGCCTTCGCCGACCTCGACGCGGTGGAGGCGGCGATCGGTCCGGAGACGGCGGCGGTGCTCGTCGAGCCGATCCAGGGCGAGGGCGGCATCCGGGTGATGCCGCCCGCGGATCTGCGGCGGCTGCGGGCGATCTGCGACGCGCACGGGCTCCTGCTCATCCTCGACGAGGTCCAGTGCGGCATGGGCCGCACCGGGAGGCTGTTCTATCACGAGTGGGCCGGGATCGCGCCGGACATCATGACCATCGCCAAGGGCATCGGCGGCGGCTTCCCGCTCGGCGCCTGCCTCGCGACCGAGAAGGCGGCGGACGGAATGGGCATTGGCACGCACGGCTCGACCTACGGCGGCAACCCGCTCGCCTGCGCGGTCGGTTGCGCGGTGATGGACGTGCTCACCGCGCCGGGCTTTCTCGACCAGGTGAGTCGGCTCGCCGGCCGCTTCCGCCAGGGGCTCGAGGGGCTGGTGGCGGCGCATCCGCAAATCTTCAAGGCGGTGCGCGGCGAGGGGCTGATGCTCGGGCTCGAGTGCAACGTGCCGAACGCCGACGTGGTGCGCGCGGGCTACGACGCGCGGGTGCTGCTGGTGCCGGCGGCGGAGAACGTGCTGCGGCTCCTGCCGCCGCTCAACCTGACCGAGGCGGAGGTCGACGAGGGGCTGAAGCGGCTCGACGCCGTCGCGGTCGCGGTCGAGGCGGCGGCCGCGGCGTGAGGCATTTTCTCGACCTCCACGCGGTGCCGGCCGAGGCGCTGCGCGGCATCCTCGCGCAGGCGGCGGCGATGAAGGCGGCGCGCGCCGGGCTGCCCCGGGGCGCGCCGGACGCCGAGCAGCCGCTGACCGGGCGGGTGGTGGCACTCGTCTTCGAGAAGCCGTCGACGCGGACGCGGGTCAGCTTCGACGTCGGCACCCGGCAGCTTGGCGGCACGACGCTGGTGCTGTCGGGCGGCGAGATGCAGCTCGGCCACGGCGAGACCATCGCCGACACCGCGCGTGTGCTGTCGCGCTTCGTCGATCTGGTGATGATTCGCACCTTCGAGGAGGCGACGCTGACCGAGCTCGCCGAGCATGCGACGGTGCCGGTCGTCAACGGGCTGACCGACGCGAGCCACCCCTGCCAGATCATGGCCGACGTGATGACCTACGAGGAGCACCGCGGGCCGATCCGCGGCGCCAAGGTGGTCTGGTGCGGCGACGGCAACAACGTCTGCGCGTCGTTCCTGCACGCCGCGGGACAGTTCGGCTTCGATCTGACCTTCACCGGCCCGGCGTCGCTCGACCCCTCGCCGGCGGCGATCGCCTTCGCCCGCGGCAACGGCCGGGCGGTGACGATCGAGCGCGATCCGTTCCGGGCGGTGGCGGGCGCCGACCTCGTCGTCACCGACACCTGGCTCTCGATGCACGACCCGCAGAGCGCCCGCGAGCGGCGCCACACGCTGCTCCGGCCCTACCAGGTGACGGCGCAGCTGATGGCGGCGGCGAGCCCCGAGGCGCTCTTCATGCACTGCCTGCCGGCGCACCGCTCCGAGGAGGTGACGAGCGAGGTGATGGACGGCCCGCACTCGGTGATCTTCGACGAGGCGGAGAACCGGCTGCACGTGCAGAAGGCGATCCTGCGCTGGTGCCTGGAGGTGTAGGGCTGGCGGCCGAGGGTCCGCACCCCCGACCGAAGCGGGGCCTCCGGCCCCGCTAGTCCCGGCCCGACGAGCGAACGCATGCGTTCGCCGTGCCGTTGCCCGGAGCGCGGGACGCGCGGAGGGCAAGGGGCGCCGTGTGTCGCCGACAGCGCCAATCCGTCCGCGTCCGACCCGGCGGATGCGCTTGTCGCATCCGCCCTCGGGCGGGTCGGATGCGGACAGATTTGTCCACGCCAAATCCGTCGACAACGGCACCGGCGTGCCAGCGATCGGGCGCGAGCAGCAGAGCGGCACCGTGCGGCACTTGTCGCCGCCGCATCGGCGCACGGCGCCCTGCGGTGGTGCCGGCTGTCAGGATTGAACTGACGACCTACCGCTTACAAGGCGGTTGCTCTACCGCTGAGCTAAGCCGGCGTCCGGGGTGAGGCGACACTTAGCCGCAGCGGTCGCCGGGATCAACCGCAAGGCTGGGCTGCGGCGAAGCGGGGTTGACAAGGCGGGGCGATCGCCCGATCACGCGATCGTCAGGGTTCCCGCCTCAACGGGCGGGATGAAAAGGGAACTGCGGTCGGGAGCCACGGCTCCGATGCCGCGGCTGCCCCCGCAACTGTAGGCGGTGAGCCCGCGTCTCGAACGCCACTGAGGCCCTTGCCTCGGGAAGGCGGGACGCAAGGGGCGGCGACCCGCGAGCCAGGAGACCTGCCCGGACATTCACCCAACCGAGGCGCGGGGTGCGTCCGAGGTGCGGTCGCTCCGCAGCGGTGATGCCTGTCACTGCCCGTGCGGCGCGTTGCCGATCCGCCGGGCGATCGTCACCCAGGTTCCGCCCGCGGGACCGCCGCCTCGGAGTCAATGAGCCCGTGCGCCACACGTTTCGCGCCGCCGCCCTCGTCCTCGCGCTTCCAGCTGCCGCCGCCGCGCAGACCGCCGACCCCGCCGCCATCGCCGACGCGGAGGAGGGCGCGGTCACGCTGCCCGACATCATCGTCTCGGCCAACCGCACCCCGACCGCGGCCGCGGCCACCGGCTCGACCGTCTCGGTCATCACCGACCGGCAGATCGTCGAGGACGGCCGGCCGTTCGCGCTCGACATCCTCGGCACCCAGCCGGGCGTCACGGTGCAGCAGAGCGGGCCTCCGGGCACGCTGACCGGCTTTTCCGTGCGCGGCGCGCCGCAGCAGTACGTGCGGGTGATGGTCGACGGCATCGAGGTCTCCGACCCGACGGTGCCGCAGGTCGGCGCGCCGATGTCGGGGATGCTGCTCGACGACGTCAGCCGGATCGAGGTGCTGAAGGGCAGCCAGTCCGCAGTCTACGGCGGCCAGGCGATCGCCGGCGTCATCGACATCACTACGCCGCGCCCGACCGAGAACGGCCTGCAGACGACCTACACGCTCGAGGGCGGCAGCTTCGACAGCTTCCGCGGCGCGCTGTCGCTGGCCGGCCGCGACGACCGGGGCGACTTCGCGCTCAGCGTCGCGCACCTGCAGACCAACGGCTTCTCCGCCGCCGAGGAGGCCGACGGCAACACCGAGGCGGACGGCTACGACACCACCCGCCTCTCCGCCAGCGGCACGCTCTATGCGACCGACCTCCTGTCGATCTTCGGCTCGGCGTTCACCCAGCACGAATCGGGCGACTTCGACGGCACCGATCCGCTGACCTTCAACCCCGCCGACGCCGACAGCACCTATGACACGACGACCTGGGGCGCGCGCACCGGCTTTGCGCTGACGAGCCCGGGCGGCGCGCTCGAGAACCGCGCGGCGATCTCGTGGTATGATGTCGCCCGCGACACCCGCGAGGACGCGGGCCCGTCGAGCTTCGATGGCGACCGGCTGCGGCTCGAGTACCTCGGCACCTGGACGCAGTCGGCGGGGCTCTCGGTGCAGTTCGGCGGCGACTGGACCCGCGAGGACACGACGACGACCACGCCCTACGGCGACTCCTCGGGCGACAACGAGGTTGCCGGGATCTTCGCGCAGGCGATCTGGGCGCCGGTCGATCCGCTGACGCTGACCTTCGCGCTCCGCAACGACGACCATTCGGAGTTCGGCAACTATCCGACCGGCCGGGTGTCGGCTGCGTGGGAGGCGACGCCCGGCACGACGCTGCGCGGCTCGGTCGGCACCGGCTTCCGCGCACCGTCGAACTACGAGCTCTTCGTGCCGACCTACGGCAATCCCGACCTGGAGCCCGAGACGAGCGTCAGCGCCGATCTCGGCATCGAGCAGAGCTTCGGCGACGGCCGCGGCCAGGCGGTGGCGACGCTGTTCCTGCTCGACATCGACAACCTGATCGGCTTCACCACCGCCTACGAGCAGATCCCCGGCACCGCGAAGAGCCGCGGCGTCGAGCTCTCCGGCTCCTGGGCGCTGACCGAGGCGCTGACGCTGACCGGGGCCTACACCTACACCGACGCGCGTGACGCCAACGGCGACCGCCGGCTGCGGGTGCCGATGCACGACCTGGCGGTCGGCATCGACGGGCAGGCGACCGAGCGGGTCACCGTCGGGCTCGGCCTCGAGTACGCCGCGGGCCTGCCGGACGAGCCCTTTACCCAGAGCTCGGCCTGGCGGTCCGACTACACGCTCGTGAACGCGCGCGTGGCCTACGCGGTGACCGAGGCGGCCGAGATCTACCTCCGCGCCGAGAACCTGCTCGACGAACAGTATCAGACGGTGAAAGGCTTCTCGACGGCTGACCAGTCGTTCTACTTCGGGGTGCGGGGCACGTTCTGAAGGAGGTTCGGGCTGAGCGAGATCAGGGGCCGAGGATGATCCGGGCGCTCGTCGCCGGGCTGCTGGTCGCGGTGCTGCCGGCGATGGCCGCGGCGCCGCCCGCGCGCGTGGTCTCGACCAACCTCTGCACCGACCAGCTGGCGATGCTGCTGGCAGCGCCCGGGCAGCTCGTGGCGGTGTCGAAGCTCGCGCGCGATCCCGTCGCCTCGGCGCTCTGGCGCGAGGCGACGGCGTTTCCGGCGCACGACGGCGCGGCGGAAGCGATCTGGGCGCTGCAGCCCGATCTCGTCGTCGGCGGCGAGTGGGATCCACCGGCGACGATCGACCTGCTGCGCCGGCTCGGGCTCCGGGTCGAGCTCTTCCCGATCGAGAACTCGTTCGCCGACATCCGCGCCCACCTCGTGCGCATGGGCGAGCTTCTCGGGGCGCCGGATGCCGCCGCGCGGCTGACCGCGGCGATGGACGCCGCGCTGGCCGCCGAGCCCGCGGCCGCGGAGGAGCGGCGGCCGCGGGCCGCGCTCTACTACGCGGGCGGCTATACCTCCGGCACCGGGACGCTCGCCGACGACATCCTGACCGCCGCCGGGCTCGCCAACATCGCCGACGCGCGCGGCATCGCAGGGCTCGCGCACCTGCCGCTCGAGGTGCTGGTGACGGAGGCGCCGGACATGCTCGTCACCGGCATGGCCTACCCGAGCCCCGCGCTGGCGCAGGGCATCCTGCGGCACCCGGCGCTGGCGGCGCTCGGCGCCGGGCTGGCGGCGGTGGCCGACAGCCTCTGGGTCTGCGGCACGCCTTTCGCCGCCGAGGCGGTGCGCGCCCTCAGGGCGGCCCGGCCGAGATGAGCGCATGACCCGACCGCTCGCCACCCTCCTCGCGCTCGTCGGCCTCACCGCGGCGCTCTTTCTCGCGAGCCTCCTCGTCGGCCCGGCGCACCTGCCGGTCGGCCGCAGCCTCGCAGCGCTCGTCAGCGGCGAGGATGCCGGCACCGCGCTCGTGATGCGCGAGATCCGGCTGCCGCGGGCGCTGCTGGGCCTGCTGCTCGGCGCCGGGCTCGGGGTGTCGGGCGCGGCGCTGCAGGGCTACCTGCGCAATCCGCTCGCCGAGCCCGCGCTCCTCGGCATCTCCGGCGCCGCCGCACTCGGCGCGGCGCTCGCGCTCT
>JBDHSS010000152.1:0-7035 GCA_039808205.1 Paracoccaceae bacterium
CGCCGTTGCCGCGGCCGCCCGCCGCCGCGGGGTCGCGACGCGGCTGCTTGCCGCGCTCGATGCGGCGGCCGCGGCGCGGGGGGCGGCCGTCGTGCTGCTCGAGGTGGCGGTGACCAATGCCGGTGCCCGCGCGCTCTACGCCGCCTGTGGCTATGCCTCGGTCGGCCGGCGCCCCGGCTACTACACCCGCGCGGCCGCGCCGCCGGTCGACGCGCTGGTGCTGCGCAAGGATCTGGGCGTGCCGGAGGCCGGCGTGAAAGTTTAGGGAAAAACCGATTGACCGGTTCCGGGCGATCGCCGTTTACTCAGCCATCCCGCGCCCGGCCGGACCCGTGCCGGCGATCGGATCGGGGCCGGCACGGTCCGCTGGCCCGAACCTGGAGGTCGATACCCTGATGACGTTCGCAAAGACCCTGGCCGCCACGGCCTCGCTGATGGCCGCCGCGGCCGCGGTCCATGCCGCCGAGGCGAACCCGGCGGTGATCTATGACCTCGGCGGCAAGTTCGACCGCTCGTTCAACCAGGCCTCCTACGAAGGCGCCGAGCGCTTCAAGAAGGAGACCGGCATCTCCTACGAGGAGTTCGAGCTGCAGAACGACGCCCAGCGCGAGCAGGCGCTGCGGCGCTTCGCCGAGAAGGGCTACAACCCGATCATCGTCACCGGCTTCTCCTATGGCACGGCGATGGACGCCGTCGCGCAGGAGTTCCCCGACACCGATTTCGTCATCATCGACATGGTCGTCGAGCAGCCGAACGTCCGCTCGGTCGTCTTCAACGAGCACGAGGGCAGCTATCTCGTGGGCGTCCTGGCGGCGATGGCGTCGAAGTCGGGCAAGGTCGGCTTCGTCGGCGGCATGGACATCCCGCTGATCCAGAAGTTCGCCTGCGGCTACGTGCAGGGGGTCAAGGCGACCAACCCCAAGGCCGAGGTGTTCCAGGCCATGACCGGCACCACTGGTGCGGCCTGGAACGACCCCGTGCGCGGCGGCGAGCTCGCCAAGAGCCAGATCGATCGCGGCGCCGACGTCATCTATCATGCCGCCGGCGGCACCGGCATCGGCGTGCTGCAGGCGGCGGCCGACGCGGGCGTGCTCGGCATCGGCGTCGATTCGAACCAGGACTACCTGCATCCCGGCCAGGTGCTGACCTCGATGCTGAAGCGGGTCGATCTCGCCACCTACAACGCGATGAAGGACGTTAACGCCGGCACGTTCACCGGCGGCACCCAGGTGCTCGGGCTGGCCCAGGATGGCGTCGGCTATGCGCTCGACGAGAACAACGCCAAGCTCATCACCCCGGAGATGAAGGCGGCGGTCGAGGCGGCGAAGGCCAAGATCATCTCGGGCGAGATCAAGGTGCACGACTACACCGTCGACGGGAAATGCCCCGTCTCCTGAGCGGCTATGGCCGCGCCTGACGAGGGCGGCCGGGGGGGCGGCCGGGGCGGCGGCCCGAGGTCCGACGCGCTCGCCATCGAGCTCGTCGGCATCTCGAAGCGCTTCGGCGCGGTGCAGGCGAACCGCGACATTCACCTCGGCGTCCGTCGCGGCACCATCCACGGCATCGTCGGCGAGAACGGCGCCGGAAAGTCGACGCTGATGTCGATCCTCTACGGCTTCTACCAGACTGACGCCGGCGAGATCCGGGTGAACGGCCGGCCGACCCCGATCCCCGACAGCCAGGCGGCGATCCGCGCTGGCATCGGCATGGTGCACCAGCACTTCATGCTGGTCGAGCCGTTCACCGTGCTCGAGAATGTGGTGCTCGGTGCCGAGAGCGGCGCGCTGCTGCGTCCGTCGCTCGCGCGGGCGCGGGCGTCGCTGAAGCGGCTCGAGCGCGAGTACGAGCTCGAGGTCGACCCCGACGCGGTGGTGGGCGAGCTGTCGGTCGGGCTGCAGCAGCGGGTCGAGATCCTGAAGGCGCTCTACCGCGAGTGCGACATCCTCATCCTCGACGAGCCGACCGGCGTGCTGACGCCGGCCGAGGCCGACCACCTCTTCCGCATCCTCGAGCACCTGAAGGCCGAGGGGAAGACCATCATCCTCATTACCCACAAGCTCCGCGAGATCATGGCGGTGACCGATGCGGTCAGCGTCATGCACCGCGGCGAGATGGTGCGCACGCTCGTCACCGCCGAGACCTCGCCGGCCGAGCTCGCCGAGCTGATGGTCGGACGTCGGGTGCTCCTGCGTGTCGACAAGGCGCCGGCGTCGCCGGGCGGGGTGGCGCTCGAGGTCGAGGGGCTGCGGCTCGTCGACGACCAGGGCGTCGAGCGGCTGCGCTCGATCGGGTTCACGGTGCGCGCGGGCGAGATCGTCGGCATCGCCGGGGTGGCCGGGAACGGCCAGTCGGAGCTGCTCGAGGTGCTCGCGGGGATCCGGCCGGCGACGTCGGGCAGCGTGCGGCTGAACGGCGCAGCACTCGACCTCACGCGCGCGACCAACGCCGGCGAGCGGCGCGCGCGCCGGCTGGCGCACGTGCCCGAGGACCGGCACCGACGCGGGCTCGTCATGCCGTTCGCCGAGTGGGAGAACGCCTGCCTCGGCTATCAGGGCGAGGAGCGGTTCGAGGCGCCGCTCCTGACGCTCGACCGCACGGCGATGCGCGACCACGCGCGGGAGGCGATCGAGCGCTTCGACATCCGGCCGCCGTCGTGCGACCTTGAGACCGCCAACTTCTCCGGCGGCAACCAGCAGAAGATCGTCATCGCCCGCGAGATGGAGCGCGACCCGGACGTGCTGCTCGTCGGCCAGCCGACGCGCGGTGTCGACATCGGCGCGATCGAGTTCATCCACCGTCAGATCGTCGCGCTGCGCGACCGCGGCAAGGCGATCCTCTTGGTCTCGGTCGAACTCGACGAGATCCAGGCGCTGTCCGACCGCATCCTCGTCATGTTCGACGGGCGGATCTCGGGCGAGCGCGCGGCCGGCGAGACCGACGAGCGCGAGCTCGGGCTCCTGATGGCGGGGATCGACCCGCGGGCGCGGGCGGCATGATCCGGGCGGCGACGCGCAGGCGTGCGATGCGATCGGCGTCGGAGCCGATTGCTCTCGCCACAACATTCCTGTGCAGGCTGGACGGTGACGTTTCCGACGGATTTGGCGCGTGCCAAATCCGTCCGCATCCGCCCCTGCGGGGGGCGGATGCGACAAGCGCATCCGCCGGGGCGGACGCGGACGGATGGCACCGTCGGCGACACGTCACCCCCCTTCGCCTCCGCGCGTCCCGCGCTCCGACGAACGGCCCGGCCGGCGCGGTGCGTCGGCTCGTCGGGCCGGAACTCGCGGGACCAGCGGCCCCGCTTCGGTCGCTGGTGCAGAGCCTTGCCGATGGCGGCAAAGGGCGCGTCGTAGAGCGACGCGCAAGTGCCGTGGATCGCGACGCCCCCTGCCCCATTACCGCCGCATGAACCCCACCCTTCCCCGCTGGGCCGACTTTGCGCTGATCCCGGCGCTCAACCTCCTGCTCGCGTTCTTCGTCGCCGGCCTCGTCGTCCTCTTCATCGGCGAGAACCCGATCGCTGCGATGAAGATCCTCGTGGTCGGCTCGCTCGGGTCGTCCTACGGCATCGGCTTCACGCTCTACTACGCCACCACCTTCGTCTTCACCGGCCTCTCGGTCGCCATCGCCTACCACGCCGGGCTCTTCAACATCGGCTCGGAGGGCCAGGCCGCGCTCGGCGGTATCGGCGTGACGCTGGTCTGCCTGGCGGTGCCGTGGCCGTACTGGGCGGTGGCGCTGCCGTTCGCCATCCTCGGCGCCGGCGTCTTCGGCGCGGCCTGGGCGCTCATTCCCGGCTACCTGCAGGCGAAGCGCGGCAGCCACGTGGTCATCACCACGATCATGTTCAACTTCATCGCCTCGGCGCTCGTGGTCTACCTGCTCGTCAACGTGCTGAAGGCGCCCGGCATGGCGCCGGAGACGGCAGGCTTTCCCGAAGGCACGCACCTGCCCTTCATGCACGAGATACTCGGCGCCTTCGGCATCAAGGTGTCGAAGACGCCGATGAACCTCGCCTCGATCCTCGCCCTCCTCGCCGCCTTCAAGACCTGGGTGCTGATCTGGCGCACGCGCCTCGGCTACGAGATGCGCGCCTTCGGCCACTCCGAGCCGGCGGCGGTCTATGCCGGCATCGATCCGGTGAAGATCACCGTCATCGCCATGCTGCTCTCGGGCGCGATGGCGGGCATGATGGCGCTGAACGTCGTCATGGGCTTCCAGCATCGGCTGGTGCTCGACTATGTCGCGGGCGCGGGCTTCGTCGGCATCGCCGTGTCGCTGATGGGCCGCTCGCACCCGGTCGGCGTGGTGCTCGCGGCGATCCTGTTCGGCATCCTCTACCAGGGCGGCGCCGAGCTCGCCTTCGACATGCCGAAGATCAGCCGCGACATGATCGTCGTCATCCAGGCGCTGGTGATCCTGTTCACCGGCGCGCTCGAGAACCTGGTGCGCCTGCCGGTCACGCGGTTGTTCCTGCAGCTCAGGCGCAGGCCGGCGTGATGGACCTCGAGACCCTGCTGCAGCTCGCCGCCTCGAGCCTCCGGCTGGCGACGCCGCTGCTCCTCGCGTGTCTCGCCGGGCTCTTCTCCGAGCGCGCCGGCATCTTCGACATCGGCCTCGAGGGCAAGATGCTGGCCGCCGCCTTCGCCGCCGGCGCGATCGCCGCCGTCACCGGCTCGGCGTGGGTCGGGCTCCTTGCCGGCATCGGCGCGTCGCTCGCGCTCGCGCTCCTGCACGGGCTCGCCTCGATCACGCTGCGCGGCAACCAGCTGATCTCGGGCGTGGCGATCAACTTCCTCGCGTCGGGCATGACCGCGCTCGTCGGGCAGAACTGGTTCGGCCTCGGCGGCCAGACGCCGCAGCTTCAGGCGTCGCAGCGGTTCCTCGCGATCGAGCTGCCGTTTGTCGAGGCGCTGGCACCGGTGCCGCTGATCGGCCCGATCTACCAGCACGTCGTCTCCGGGCACAACATCCTCGTCTACGTGGCGCTTCTCGCGGTGCCGTTCACCTGGTGGGTGCTCTACCGCACGCGTTTCGGGCTCAGGCTGCGCGCGGTCGGCGAGAACCCGGCCGCGGTCGATACCGCCGGCATCTCGGTGGTGCGGCTGCGCTACGGCGCCGTCCTCATCGCCGGCGTCCTCTGCGGCATCGCCGGCGCCTATCTCTCCACCGGCATGTCGGCCGGGTTCGTGCGCGAGATGACCGCGGGCAAGGGCTTCATCGCGCTCGCGGCACTCATCTTCGCCAAGTGGCGGCCGTGGCCGGCGCTCGGCGCGTGCCTGCTCTTCGGCGCGCTCGAGGCGGTCGGCATCCGCTACCAGGCGATCACCCTTCCCGGCGTCGGCGTGGTGCCGGTGCAGCTCATGCAGGCGCTGCCCTACATCCTCACCGTCGTCATCCTCGCGGGCTTCGTCGGCAAGGCGACGCCTCCCAGGGCCGGCGGACGGCCCTATGTCAAGGAGCGCTGAAGCGATCATGACCGCGCTTGCCACCATCCACGCCCGAGCGGGTGCCGAGCCGGTGCGGCTCGGCCTCGTCCTCGGCTCGGGCCTCGGGCACCTGACCGACGCGGTCGACGGCGTGGCGATCGACTACGCCGACCTCGAGGGGTTCCCGCACGCCGGCGTCTCGGGGCACCGGCCGCAGCTGGTGATCGGCCGGCTCGAGGGCGTGCGGGTGGCGGCGTTCGGCGGCCGCGCGCACTACTACGAGGCCGGCGACGCCGCGGTGATGCGCACGCCGCTCGAGACGCTGCGCGCGCTCGGCGCGGACACCGTGCTCCTCACCAACGCCGCGGGCTCGTTCCGGCCGGACATGCCGGCGGGCACGCTGATGCTCATCGCCGACCACATCAACTTCTCCGGGCGCAACCCGCTGATCGGCGAGCCGACCGAGGCGCGCTTCGTCAACATGACCGACGCCTACGACGCCGAGTGGCGAGCGCAGCTGCAGGCGGCCGCGACGGCCGAGGACGTGGCGCTGCCCGAGGGGGTCTATGCCTGGTACTCGGGTCCGAGCTTCGAGACGCCGGCCGAGATCCGCGCGCTGAGGCTGCTCGGCGCCGACACGGTCGGCATGTCGACGGTGCCGGAGGTGATCCTCGCGCGGTTTCTCGGGCTCCGGGTCGCGGCGATCTCGACGATCACCAACATGGCCGCCGGGCTCGGCGCCGAGGCGATCAGCCACGAGCACACCAAGGCGATGGCGCCGCTCGGCGCAGCCAAGCTCGAGCGGGTGCTGCGGCGCTTCCTGCGCGGGCTCGACGGCTGACGGCGGCCGCAATCCGGTAACAGATTGGAGCGGGCCGCCCTCGCGCCGTCGATCGGGCTGGCCCCGCCGGAAGGCTGCGGCTAGGCTCGGTCCACCAGCAGCCGGGACGCGCATGCAGATCTATCTCCCCATCGCGGAAGTCTCGGTCAATGCCCTGGGACTGCTGCTGATCGGGACGATGGTCGGGCTCCTCTCCGGGCTCTTCGGCGTCGGTGGCGGCTTCATCCTGACGCCGCTCCTGTTCTTCATCGGCATCCCGCCGACGGTTGCCGTCGCCTCGGCCGCGAACCAGATCGCCGGATCGTCGTTCTCGGCGTTTCTCGCGCACATGCGGCGCAAGACCGTCGACTTCCGCATGGGCAGCGTCCTCCTGTTCGGCGGCCTCGTCGGGTCGTTCCTCGGGGTGCGCGCCTTCGAGATCCTGCGCGCGAAAGGCCAGTTCGAGCTGGTCGTCAGCCTGCTCTACGTGGTGATGCTCGGCACCATCGGCGGGCTAATGCTGGTCGAGAGCGTGCGCACGCTGCGCCGCGCCAAGGATCCGAACGCCGTGCTGGTGCCGCGGCGGCGGCACACCTGGGCGCACGGGCTGCCCTTGAAGATGCGCTTTCACACCTCGAAGCTCTACGTCAGCGCCATCCCGCCGTTCGCGATCGGCCTTCTCGTCGGCGTCCTCGCCGCGATCATGGGGGTCGGCGGCGGCTTCATCATGGTGCCGGCGATGATCTACCTGATCGGGATGCCGACCAAGGTCGTCGTCGGCACCTC
>JBDHSS010000153.1:0-6944 GCA_039808205.1 Paracoccaceae bacterium
CGATGGCGCTGGCCGGCGCGGCGGCGGCGACGCTGCTCGTGCAGGCGCTGGCGGGCGCTGGCGGCGGCTCGATCACGCTGATCCTCGCCGGCATCGCGGTGTCGATGCTGGCCGGCGCGCTGACCTCGCTCGTGCTCAACCTGTCGCCCAATCCGTTCGCGGCGTCCGAGATCGTCTACTGGCTCCTGGGCTCGCTGGCCGACCGCTCGATGCTGCACGTCGTGCTCGCCGGGCCGTTCATCGTCGCCGGCATCGGGCTCCTCCTGGCGCTCGGGCGGTCGCTCGATGCGCTCACCCTCGGCGAGGATGCCGCCGCGTCGCTCGGCGTCACCCTCGGGCGCGCGCGCGTTCTCGCGGTGGTCGGCTCGGCGCTGGCCGTTGGCGCGGGCGTCGCGGTAGCCGGCGCGATCGGCTTCGTCGGGCTCGTCGTGCCGCACCTGCTGCGTCCGCTCGTCGGTGCGATGCCGTCGCGGCTCTTGCCGGCGTCGGGCCTCGGCGGCGCGGCGCTGGTGCTCGCGGCCGACCTCGCGGCGCGAATGATCGCGCCCGACCGCGACCTGAAGCTCGGGGTGCTGACCGCGCTGGTCGGCGCGCCGCTTTTCCTGTGGCTGGTCTGGCGCAGCCGGCGGGCGCTCGCGTGAGCCTCGCGTCGCTGAGCGGGGTCGGGGTGCGGCGCGCCGGGCGGATCGTGCTCGACGACGTGACGCTGGAGCTTCGGGCGGGCGAGCTCGTCGGCCTGCTCGGCCCCAACGGCGCCGGCAAGACGACGCTGCTCCGCGTCACGCTCGGCCTGCAGCCCGCGAGCGGAACCGTTACCCTCGGCGGCGAGCGGCTGGCGGCGCTGCCGCCGCGGGCGCGGGCGCTCGCCGTGGCCTACGTGCCGCAGGAGCACGAGATCGCCTGGCCGATCGCGGTGCGCGAGCTGGTGCGTCTCGGGCGCCTGCCGCACCGGAGACCGCCGGCGGAGGATGCCGCGGCGGTCGAGGCGGCGCTCGCGCACATGGACATCGCCGGCCTCGCCGACCGCCCGGCGACGGAGCTTTCGGGCGGCGAGCGGTGCCGGGCGCTGATCGCGCGGGCGTTGGCGCAGGCCGCCCCGCTGCTCCTGCTCGATGAGCCGACGGCGGGCCTCGACCCGGCGCATTCGCTGGCGCTGATGGCGATGCTGCGCGCCCTGGTGGCCGGGGGCCACGGGGCGCTGGTGTCGCTGCACGACCTCGCGCTCGCCGCGCGATGGTGCGACCGCCTGTTGCTTCTCGACCGCGGCAGGATCGTGGCGGACGGCCCTCCGCTCGAGGTGCTGACGCCGGCCCGGCTAGCGGACGTCTATGGCGTCACCGCCCACGTGTCGCGCGATTCGGGAGGCGTCTTCGTCCACCCCGTCGCGCTCGCGCCCCCGACCGGTCGGGAGCGCAAGGGCTGAGGGGCGCCTCAGGCGTCAGGCGGCCTTGCGGATCGATTCGAGCTCCAGGAGGAACGACAGGTGCTCGGGGCAATGCGCGAGGTAGTAGCGGTGCAGCCAGTGGTCGGGGTGCACCCCGCAGTCGGACCAGAAGCCGTAGTCCTCGGACAGCTCCTCGCCGGCAGCGATGTCGCGCAGCGCGACGGTGTGATCCTCCGCGAGGTCGGGCCAGCGGCCGAGCCCGAGGTTCGCCTCCGGCGCCGGCCGGTGGTTCATGAACTGCATGCCGTCGGTGTACCACAGGAACTTGTCCGACGGCTTGTGCAGGTAGCCGCCGTGCAGCGCGAAGCGGCGCTCGCGCGGGCTCAGCCGCTCGAAGGCGGCCTCGTCGCAGACGTACATGGAATCGTCGAACTGCCATACGCGCGTGCCGGCGGCGATCGGATGTCGTGCAAACACGCCCATGCCGTGTATGGAGCTATTCTTGAAGTCTACGTCAACAAGCCATCCCAATTTTCTTGGTCCTTTCTCACCACGCTTGTTCAGCTCAAGGCGTCTTTCTTTGTCCTTGAGTGGCGGCTCCCTCGGGTCGTTAGTTTTTCGTTTACTAACGTGTCACCGTTGCCCGCGTAGCGACTAAGGTATTCGGATGATTAACGAAGGATTAACAAGCCGGGCTCGCAAGCGAAAACGGTTGCGATCCGTCAAATACGACGATGTTTCGGCGTCAGTTGCCGTCCGTCAGCACGTCGATGGTGCGGCCGAGGTTGGCGGTCGCGCTGGCGACGGCGATCGTGCGGGTCCACGACGCGATGGGCGCCTCGGTGATGTAGACGGTATCCTCGTCATGGATGACGAACTCGCGGGCGGAGAAGACGCCCTCGGGCTTGGTCAGGTCGATGAGGTAGGCCATGCGCTGCGGCCCGACCAGATCGCTGCGTCCGAGCACCTGGTTCGCCACGCGGGCCGGCTCGCTGCGGAAGATGAAGATGCCGGTGGGGTCGGCGACGCGGAAGTCGAGGCCGCCGGCGGTGGCGATCGCTTCCATTGCCGACAGGTCGCGCTTGTTGAACGGCACCCGCGCCTGGCCCTCGGTGGCACCGAGTGCCGTGAACGACCGACGGTCGGCCTCGACGACGATCTGGTCGTTTGGGCGCAGCGCCACGTCGTACTTCGGATCGTCGTAGAGATCCTGCAGCCAGATGCGACCGACCTGCCCGCCGCGCTCGAGACGGACCTGCGCGACGTCGGGAACCCCGGAGATGCCTCCGGCGCGCGCGAGCATGGCCGACAGCCGGCGGCTCGGCGCCTCGATCGGATAGAGGCCGGGATTGCGCACGTCGCCCATCACGCTGATCGTCGCGCCGTTGCCCGCATTGCGCCGCACCTCGACCTGCGGATCGGGCGTCTGGCTCGCGAGCTGGTCGGTGATCGCGCGGCGCAGCTCCTCGGGCGTCCGGCCGGCGGCCTTGATCTGGCCCGCATATGGAATGAAGATGTTGCCGGACTGGTCGACCTGGAGCGCCTCGAGCCCGGCGGCGCGCTGGCCGACGCCGGAGAGGATGCCGCGGTCGACGTTCTCCCAGACCCGCACCGACAGGGTGTCGCCGGGCGCGATCGTCTCGGGCGAGACGACGCCGGCGTTCAGGAAGGCGGGCGAGATCGTCGAGGTCTCCGCCACGTGGGTCTCGGCCGCGATCGCCGGCGTGACCGCGACGAGATGCATGCCGAGCTCGGCATCGTCACCGCCATGGATAATGTCGCTTGCCGTCGGGCCGGAGCGCGGCAGGACGCAGCCGGCGAGGACGACGGCAGCCACGAGCGCAAGGAGCGCCCTGGCCATCGCGACTCGCGGAGCCTGCATCGATCTTTTGCCTCGCTGCCTGTTCTTGGGACGGCTTTCGGGCGCGGACCCTAGCGTTTTCGGCCGGGGGCGACCAGATTGAAACCGCGACCCTGCGCGCAGGCGCCGCAGCCTGTGTCCGCGCGGGCATAGTCGGCGGATGCCGCGGCGGCTTGCCGCAGCGATCGCGAGGGGTTAGAGGGCTTGCGTCATGTTCACGGGCATCGTCTCCGACGTCGGCACCGTCGACCGCATCGAGGATCGCGGCGACCTGCACGCGCGCATCCTGACCCGCTACGCCGCCGATTCGATCGCGATCGGCGCCTCGATCGCCTGCGACGGCGTCTGCCTGACCGTCGTCGACCGCGGCTCCGCCGGAGCTGGCGCGTGGTTCGAGGTCGACATCTCGGCCGAGACGCTGGCGCGTACCAACATCCGCCGCGACGGCACCGCCTGGGCGCCGGGGCGGCGGGTGAACCTCGAGCGCGCGCTGCGCCTCGGCGACGAGCTCGGCGGCCACATCGTCTCGGGGCACGTCGACGGCCTCGCCGAGATCGTCGCGGTCACGCCGGAGGGCGACAGCACCCGCCTCGTCTTCCGCGCGCCGGAGCGGCTGGCGCGCTTCATCGCGCCGAAGGGATCGGTGGCGCTCAACGGCACGTCGCTGACGGTGAACGAGGTCGATGGCCGCGACTTCGGCGTCAACATCATCCCGCACACGGCGACGCACACCACCTGGGGCGCGGCGGCGGTCGGCGATGCGGTGAACCTCGAGATCGACACGCTGGCGCGCTACGTCGCACGGCTCGCCGACTTCGCCGCGGCCTGAGCGGCTGCCTCGGCGCGACGCCGGTAGCGCTGGCGTTCCGCCGGGGCGTGCGCTAAGGCGCCGGCGAGGCGCAACGAAAGTGACTGCGATGGCTGCCGTTCCCGACCAGACCTATCACGACGCGATCTCCTCGATCGAGGAGATCATCGACTGCGCCCGCGACGGCCGGATGTTCATTCTCGTCGACCACGAGGACCGCGAGAACGAGGGCGATCTCGTGATCCCGGCGCAGATGTGCACGCCGAGCGCCATCAACTTCATGGCGACGCACGGTCGCGGCCTGATCTGCCTCGCGCTGCAGGGCGAGCGGCTCGACGCGCTCGGCCTGCCGCTGATGGCGCAGGCGAACTCGTCGCGCCACGAGACCGCGTTCACCGTGTCGATCGAGGCCCGCGAGGGGGTGACGACCGGCATCTCGGCGCACGACCGCGCGCATACCGTCGCCGTCGCCATCGACCCGCGCTCCGGCCCGCAGGACATCGCGACGCCGGGCCACGTCTTTCCGCTCCGCGCCCGCGACGGCGGCGTTCTGGTGCGCGCCGGCCACACCGAGGCGGCGGTCGACCTGGCGCGGCTCGCGGGGCTCAATCCCTCGGGCGTGATCTGCGAGGTGATGAACGAGGACGGCACGATGGCGCGGCTGCCCGACCTCGTCGCCTTTGCGCAGCGGCACGGCCTGAAGATCGGTACCATCACCGACCTCATCGCCTATCGCCGCCGCCACGACAACCTCGTGCGCGAGACCGCGGTCTCGGTCGTCGTCTCCGAGTACGGCGGCCCGTGGCAGATGCGGATCTTCAACGACGCGGCCTCGGGCGGCGAGCACCTTGCTCTCTCCAAGGGCGATCTCAGCACGCCGGAGCCGGTGCTGGTGCGGATGCACGCGATGAACCCGCTCGAGGACTGCCTCGGCGTGCACGGCGGCCGCAGCCACCAGCTGCGCGACGCGATGCTCGCCATCGCCGACGCCGGCCGCGGCGTCGTCGTGCTGCTGCGCGACACGTCGGCCAAGCTCGACCTCGCCGACCACGTCTCGCCGCACCGGTTGCGCCAGTACGGCATCGGCGCGCAGATCCTGACCGCGCTCGGGCTGCACGAGCTCGTGCTGCTGACGAACTCGCCCAATCCGCGGCCGGTTGGGCTCGAGGGCTATGGCCTCTCGATCGTCGACACCCGGCCGATCCCGCAGCGGAGCTGACGCATGGCGACCGCAGAGGCTCTCGGAACCCTGCCGCGGCCGCGCTTCGAGCGGCCCACGCGGCTCCTCGTCGTCGTCGCCCCGTTCTACCGCGACATCGCCGACGCGCTCGTCGCGGGCGCGCTGGCGGCGATCGCCGATGCGGGCGCCACGGCCGAGGTGGTCGAGGTGCCGGGCGCGCTCGAGGTTCCGACGGCGATCCGGCTCGCCAGCCGGTCGGGCGACTTCGACGGCTACGCGGCGCTCGGCTGCGTGATCCGCGGCGAGACCACGCATTACGAGACGGTCTGCAACGACAGCTCGCGCGGGCTGACGCTGCTCGGCCTCGAGGGGCTCTGCATCGGCAACGGCATCCTGACGGTGGAGAATCACGCGCAAGCCGCGGTCCGCGCCGATCCGGCGGGCCACGACAAGGGCGGCGGCGCCGCCGACGCGGCGATGCACCTGATCGCGCTCGCCCGCCGCTTCGCGCCGCGCGGCCGGCCGCTGCCCGAGGGCAGCTTCCGCGTCGCCGCCCGCGGGGGGACTTCGGCATGAGCAAGGCGGCGCCCCGGTTGACCGCGGCGCAGGCGAGGCGGATGCGGTCGGCCTCGCGCTTCTACGCGGTGCAGGCGCTCTTTCAGATGGAGGCGGCGGGTGCTGCGCTGTCGGCGGTGATCGAGGAGTTCGAGACCCATCGGATCGGCGCCGAGATCGACGGCGCGCAGTTCGCCGAGCCCGATCGCGACCATTTCCGCGCGCTGGTGATGGCGGCGGTGGACCGGCAGGCGAACATCGACCAGCTCACGCATCAGGCGCTGGTGGCCCGCTGGCCGATCGCCCGCATCGACCCGACGCTGCGCGCGCTCTTCCGTGCCGCCGGCGCCGAGCTCCTCGCCTCGGACACGCCGCCGAAGGTGACGATCACCGAGTTCGTCGACGTGGCGAAGGCGTTCTATCCCTCCGGCAAGGAGGCGAAGTTCGTCAACGGCGTCCTCGACCACATGGCGCGCGCGGCGCGGCCCGAAGCCTTCGCCTGACGGCCGGGCCTGCGCTCACCGGCCGTCGATCAGGCGGCTGCGGAGGTCGTCGCGATCGAGGCCGATGTCGCGCAGGACGGCGTCGCTCATGGAGAGCAGCGTGCGGTACTGACGACGGTGGCGGGCGCGCTGGCGCGAGCGGCTGACGGCGGAAATGACGGTCGAGAACATCGGAGCCTCCTGTCGGGGTGGATGCTCCGACCATCCACCCCGGCTGTTTCAGGAGGATTGCGCCGGCTGTTTCGACCATCGCGTCGCCCCGCTCACTTCTGGCGGCATTTCGGGTCGTCGGGCTTGCACTCGGCCTTCTTCTTGCGGGCGGGCTCTTGCGCCGGCTTCCGGGCGGGAGCTTGCGCCCTCTGCTGGTGCTGCTGCGCCGCCGGCTTGGCTGCGTTCTGCCGCGTGGGCGCAGGCCTCGCCGTGGCGGCCGGCTTCGGCTGCGGCTTGGCCTGCGGCTTGGGCGCCGGCTTCCGCGCTGGGGCTTGCGCCTTCTGCTGGTGCTGCGGCGCTGGCTTGGCGGCATTGTGCCGCGTGGGCGCGGGCTTCGCCGCGGCGGCGGGCTTCGGCTCGGGCTTGGGCTTGGGCTTGGCCAGGGCCGCCGGCTTGACCTGCCGCTCGGGAGCCGCCGTCTTCGCCGGAGGGGCGGCGTGATC
>JBDHSS010000154.1:0-6932 GCA_039808205.1 Paracoccaceae bacterium
GGCTCGAAGCACCTCGGCCGCGTCACCAACATCACCGACTACGGCGCCTTCGTGGAGCTGGAGCCGGGGATCGAGGGCCTCGTCCACGTCTCCGAGATGTCCTGGACCAAGAAGAACGTCCATCCGGGCAAGATCGTCTCCACCTCCCAGGAGGTCGAGGTCGTCGTGCTGGAGATCGACGGGCAGAAGCGCCGCGTGTCGCTGGGCCTGAAGCAGACCCAGGGCAACCCGTGGGAGAACTTCGCCCGCACCCACCCGAACGGCACCCAGGTCGAGGGCGAGGTGAAGAACATCACCGAGTTCGGCCTGTTCGTCGGGCTCGACGGCGACATTGACGGCATGGTGCACCTCTCGGATCTGGACTGGAACCGCTCCGGCGAGGACGCGATCCAGGACTACCGCAAGGGCGACATCGTCAAGGCGGTCGTCACCGACGTGGACACCGAGAAGGAGCGCATCTCGCTCTCGATCAAGGCGGTCGAGGGTGATCCCTTCGCCGACGCCGTGGCCGGCGTGAAGCGCGGCGACATCGTCACCGTCACCGTGTCCTCGATCGAGGACGGCGGCATCGAGGTCGAGCACGAGGGGATGAAGTCGTTCATCCGCCGCTCCGACCTCAGCCGCGACCGCGCGCAGCAACGGCCCGAGCGCTTCACCAAGGGCGACAAGGTCGACGCGCGCGTCACCAACATCGACCCGAAGACCCGCCGGCTCGGCCTGTCGATCAAGGCGCGCGAGATCGCCGAGGAGAAGGAGGCCGTGGAGCAGTACGGCTCTTCCGACTCGGGGGCGTCGCTCGGCGACATCCTCGGCGCGGCGCTCAAGCGTCGGGACAACGCCTGACGCATGGACCCGATCACCCGGGACTTCTACGAGGAACGGCGCCGAAAGTGGCGCCGTTCTGCCTTCTGGCGCGGCTTTCTCGTCGCGGCAGCCCTCGCCGTCGCGCTCGCCGTCTGGCTCGGCTCGGGGCCGCTCCTCGCGGTCCGGCCGCAGATCGCGCGGCTCGAGGTGGCCGGAGTCATCGGTGACGACCTCGAGCGCGACCGGCTGCTCGCCGACATCGCCGAGAGCGAGACGGTGCGCGCGCTGATCCTCAGGATCAACTCGCCGGGCGGCACCACCGCCGGCGCGGAGGCGCTCTACGACTCGATCCGACGGGTGGCGGCGAGAAAGCCGGTGGTGGCGGTGCTCGGCGAGGTGGCGGCGTCGGGCGGCTATGTCGCGGCGATCGCGGCGGACCACATCATCGCGCGCGGCAACACCCTCACCGGCTCGATCGGCGTCATCGTCGAATACCCCGACCTCACGCAGGTGATGGCGAGGCTCGGCGTCGGGCTCGAGACGATCCGCTCGTCGCCGCTCAAGGCCGAGCCGTCGCCGTTCCGCGAGACCAGCCCCGAGGCGCGCGCCCGGCAGGAAGCGCTGGTCGCCGAGAGCTTCGCCTGGTTCCGCGACCTCGTGGGCGAGCGCCGCCACCTCGAGGGCGCCACGCTCGACCGGGTGGCCAACGGCGGCACCCTGACCGGCCGGCTCGCGCTCGATGCCGGGCTCGTCGACGAGATCGGCGGCGAGGAGGAGGCGCGGGCCTGGCTCGAATCGCGCGACGCGAGCCTCACCGGGCTCCCCGTCCGCGATCGGGAGGTCGAGCGCGATCGGGGTCTGATGGCGGGCCTGTTCGACGGCGCGGCGTCGGGACGCGGCCTCATCGAGGAGATCGCCTCTCCCGCGGCGCGCGGGCTCTACTCGGTCGCGCGCTGAGCGGCATTCGATCTTGCGCGGCGGCATGGCGCGCCTAGGCTGCGCCGGGAGCGGACGGACGGATGAGCGGAACCCGAGACGCGAAGGGGCGGGCGTGGTGCGCAGGCTGGCGTCGATACAATACATGCGGGCGCTCGCCGTCCTGCTCGTCGTCGCGTTCCACCTCAGCATCCGCATCCCCGACGCATTCCCTCCCGAGGCCCTGAAGTTCCTGAGGGTCGGCGGCGCGGGCGTCGACCTGTTCTTCGTCATCAGCGGATTCATCATGTGGACGATCTCGGAGGGCCGGGCGACTGGTCCGGCGGAGTTCATGCTGCGGCGGATCTCGCGCATCGTGCCGATGTACTGGCTGGCGACGCTGGCCTGGTGCGCGATCGCGGCGGTCGGGATCACGGCCTGGGTGAAGCTCACGCCCGAGCACGTGGTCAAGTCGCTGTTCTTCGTGCCGCATTACAATCCGAGCTATCCCGACGAGGTGTTCCCGGTGCTGGTGCCCGGCTGGACGCTGAACTACGAGATGTTCTTCTACCTGATCTTCGCGCTCTGCCTGTTCCTTCCGGCCCGCCTGCGGCTCGCGGGCCTCGTCGGCGCGCTTGGGGGCCTGGTGATCGCGGGGTGGCTGACCACGGCGTCGGGTCCGATCGCCGCGACCTACACCAGCCCGCTGCTTCTGGAGTTTCTCGCCGGCGTCGCGATCGGCCATTGCTGGCGGCGCGGGCTTCACCCGCGGGGGGCGACGGCCGCGGCCTGCCTGACCGCGGGCCTCGCGGCGCTGGTCTATGCCGGCGCGACAGGCATCGACGAGGACACGCAGCGGGTGCTCTACTGGGGCGCGCCGTCGGTCTTGATCGTCATCGGGGCGCTCGGGGTGCGGCCGCTCGCCGTGGAGCACGGCAGGCTGCTGCTGATCGGCGATGCCTCCTACTCGATCTACCTCACGCATCTGTTCGGCCTGACCTTCCTCGACATCGTCTGGTCGCGAGTTCCCATGCTTCCGGGCTCGCCGCTGGAGATCCCGGTGTTCTTTGCAATCGGCGCCGGCCTCAGCCTGACCATCGGGATCATGGCGTATCGGCTTGCCGAGCAGCCGCTCGAAGCCGCCTTCCGTATGCGCCTGCTCGCGCGCGGTCCGGGACGCGCCCCGGCCCGCCGGTCGTGACCGCGGTCGCGAATCGCGGCTCGGCCGTCGTGTGGGGCAACGTCCGCCGCGCCGGGGGTCGCGCGGGAAGCGGCCGGTCGGACCCGGCACCGAGGCGGTCGATGAGCAACCGGCGGAATTCTCGGGGAAATATCGCTCCTGAGCGGTCCCAAGCTCTATTCCATCGAGCCTCAAATCCTGCCAGTATGGCGCGCGCCGCCGGGCGACCGCGGCGGCGGGCAGCGCGGAGTGGGGGTGGATGTCTACCGGGTGTCGCCGATGATCAAATCCGAGCTCATTCAGAAGATCGCCGAGGCCAACCCGCACCTGTTCCAGCGGGATGTCGAGCGAATCGTCGGAACCGTCTTCGACGAGATCATCGAGGCGATGGCGCAGGGCCATCGGGTGGAGCTGCGCGGCTTCGGCGCGTTCTCCGTCAAGCGCCGCGAGGCCCGGCAGGGCCGGAACCCGCGCACCGGCGACGCGGTGCAGGTGGAAGAGAAATTCGTGCCGTTCTTCAAGACCGGCAAGCTGCTCCGGGACCGTCTGAACAACGGTGCCGACACCGGCGACGATGCCGGCGACGAGGACTGAGCCCGCCGGGCGGGTTGGGGGAAATCCATGCGGACTGTGAAGATCGTTGTTCTGGCGCTGATTCTGGTCGCGTTGGTTGTGCTGGCGCTGGCGAACCGCGATCCGGTGACGCTGCACCTGTTGCCGGCGGACATGGCGCGGGTGATGCCGCTCTCGGTGCAGGTGCCGCTGTTCGTGGTGGCCTTGTGCTCGGTGGTGGTCGGCATGGTGATCGGCTACCTGATCGAGTGGCTGCGCGAGCACAAGCATCGCCGCCGCGCGGCGCAGAAGACCCGCGAGGTGCAGCAGCTCAACGTCGAGGTGGACCGGCTGCGCCGGAACTCGGGCAAGCCGGAAGACGACGTGCTGGCGCTGCTCGGCCGCTGAGAGCCCGCGTGCGCGTCAAGATCTGCGGGCTGCGATCGCGCGCCGAGGTCCGGGCCGCAACCGAGGCAGGCGCCGCCTACGTGGGCTTCGTGTTCTTTCCGGCCTCGCCGCGGCACCTGAGCCTCGCCGACGCGCGCTGGTCGCTGGCCGCGGCGCCTGTCGACGTGCGGCGGGTCGCGCTGACGGTGGGCGCGGACGATGCGCTCCTCGACGCGCTGGTCGGCGCTGGCCTCTTCGACTTCCTGCAGCTGCACGGGCCCGAGACGCCGGAGCGCGTGGCCGAGGTGCGCGCGCGCTACGGCCTGCCGGTGATGAAGGCGGTGGCGATCGCCGAGGCGGCCGACCTCGCGGCGATCGACGACTACGAGGCGGTCGCCGACCAGATCCTCGTCGATGCGCGCCCGCCGCGCGACGCGACGCTGCCGGGCGGCAACGGGCTGGCGTTCGACTGGCGGCTGATCGCTGGTCGGCGCTGGCGCCGGCCGTGGATGCTCGCCGGCGGCCTCACGCCCGATAACGTCGGCGAGGCGGTGCGGCTGACCGGGGCGGACCAGGTCGACGTCTCGTCCGGCGTCGAGCGGCAACCGGGCTTCAAGGATCCGGCCCGCGTCGCCGCCTTCGTCCAGGCGGCACACGAGGCGGAGGAACGGGCGACCCGGCTGGTGAAGCCGCGCTAGCACGGCCCTCGGCGCGGGGCGCGCGGCCCTCGACGCGCGCACGGGGGCCGGCTAGAGAGGCGGGCACCAGCCGAGGGGGAAGCCATGACGTCCGAGAAGCCGAACTCGTTCCGCACCGGTCCCGACGACCGCGGCCGCTTCGGCATCTTCGGCGGCCGCTTCGTCTCCGAGACGCTGATGCCGCTGATCCTCGATCTCGAGGCCGAGTACGAGCGGGCCAAGACCGACCCGAGCTTCTGGGCCGAGATGGACGACCTCTGGAAGCACTACGTCGGCCGCCCCTCGCCGCTATACTTCGCCGAGCGACTGACCGAGCGGCTGGACGGCGCCAAGGTCTACTTCAAGCGCGACGAGCTCAACCACACCGGTGCGCACAAGATCAACAACGTGCTCGGCCAGATCCTGCTCGCCCGCCGCATGGGCAAGCCGCGGATCATCGCCGAGACCGGCGCCGGCCAGCACGGCGTGGCGACCGCGACGGTCTGCGCCCGCTTCGGGCTCAAGTGCGTCGTCTTCATGGGCGCAACCGACGTCGAGCGGCAGAAGCCCAACGTCTTCCGCATGAAGCTCCTCGGCGCCGAGGTGGTTCCAGTCACCTCCGGCCGCGGCACGCTCAAGGACGCGATGAACGAGGCGATGCGCGACTGGGTCACCAACGTGCGCGACACGTTCTATTGCATCGGCACCGTGGCGGGGCCGCACCCCTACCCCGCCATGGTGCGCGACTTCCAGTCGATCATTGGCAAGGAGGCGCGCGCGCAGATGCTGGAGCGCGAAGGGCGGCTGCCCGACACGCTGGTCGCCTGCATCGGCGGTGGCTCGAACGCCATGGGCCTCTTCCACCCGTTCCTCGACGATCCCGACGTGCGGATCATCGGCGTCGAGGCCGGCGGCCACGGTGTCGACGAGCGGATGGAGCACGCGGCGAGCCTGACCGGCGGGCGGCCGGGGGTGCTGCACGGCAACCGCACCTATCTCCTGCAGGACGCCGATGGCCAGATCATTGAGGGCCACTCGATCTCCGCCGGGCTCGACTATCCCGGGATCGGCCCGGAACACGCGTGGCTGCACGATGTCGGCCGGGTCGAATACGTGAGCATCACCGACGCCGAGGCGCTCGACGCCTTCCGCCTGTCGTGCGTGACCGAGGGCATCATCCCGGCGCTCGAGCCCGCGCACGCGCTCGCCCACGTGGCGAAAATCGCGCCGGCGCTGCCAGCCGACCACCTCCTGGTAATGAACATGTGCGGTCGCGGCGACAAGGACATCTTCACCGTGGCCGAGGCGACCGGCGTCAAGCTCTGACGCCGCAGCGCGCCATCAACCAAGGTTTAGGCGCCTAAGCGGCAAGATGATTGGCCCGGGTTTAAACCTCGGGGCAATCGCCACTGCGGCGAGATGGCCCTCATTCGTGCCCTGCGGCGCGGGGTTGGCCGCGAACGAGGGGAAGGGCGAGACATGCGACCGGTACTGGTGCTGGCGGCGGCGGGGATGCTTCTCGCAGGCGCCGCGATGGCAGCGAGCGGGGTCGACGGGGTGCTTCAGACGTTGCGGGCGCAGGGCTTCGACACGTTCGAGGTCACCCGCTCCGCCGGGCAGGTGAAGATCGAGGCGACCGGCGGCGCGATGAAGCGCGAGCTCGTCTATCAGTCGGGCACCGGACGGCTTCTCTCCGACGAGACTCACAAAGTCGCACCGGGCAGCGGCGGGCACGCGAGCGACGATGCGTCCGCCCATGCCGCGACCGGCGGCCACGGCAGCGACGATGCCGCCGGCGACGATCATGGCGGCCGGACCGGCGGCAGCGACGACCACGGCGGCAGCGGCGACGATCACGGCGGCAGCGGCGGAAGCGGTAGCGGCAGCAGTGGGAGCAGCGGCAGCGGCCACGACAGCGGGGACGACCACGGTGGTGGTGGTGGGGATGACGGCGGCGGACACGACAGCGGCGACGATCACGGCGGCCGCTACTGACGCCGCGTCCGACGGGTGTGCGCGCTTCGGCGCGAAGTGCAGTGTGACGTGAGTGGTCCTCTCCGGCCGGAGCGCCTCGGCCGGAGAGCGACGTTCGAGGGAGCGGCCATGCGCGCAGGTTTCGCAACCCTGGTGTTGCTCTCGCTCCTGGCGGCGATGCCGGCGGTCGGGGCACAGCCGCTCGACCGCATCGTTGCCGGACTGCGCGATGAGGGCTACCAGATCGTCGAGGTTCGCCGCACCTGGCTCGGGCGAATCCAGATCGAGGCGCAGCGCGGCGCGAGCCGGCGCGAGGTGGTGTTCAATCGGGTGACGGGAGAGATCCTCCGCGACTACACGACGCCGACGGGCGATCCGCCGCCGGCGAGCACGAGCGCCGCGTCCGGCAACGGCGGCCGGCCGCCGGGCGCGAGCGCCACCGG
>JBDHSS010000155.1:0-6902 GCA_039808205.1 Paracoccaceae bacterium
CGGTGCGGCCGGCGGTGCGGCCGGCGGTGCTGCCGGCGTGACCGGCGCCGAGAAGTCCGGAACCGTCGCCGGCGCATCCGTCGGCGTCGGCGTCGGCGTCGGTGCCGGCGGCGGCGGTGGCGGCGAGGCCGCCGGCGCCGACCCCGTGGAAGATGTTCCGCCCGACTGCGACCCCTGCAGGGCCGCTCCCAGGCCAGCGAGAAGATTCAGAAGGTTCATGGTGTTCACCCCGTTCCCACGCCGGTTCGGATATCTGGCGATCGCCGGCGGCAGAAGCCGACGTTCCGGCGCACGGTGAACGCCGGCGGCACGCACGCGGCGGGGCCAATTCCAGACAAGCCTCTGATCCGCAACGAGAAAATTAGGGAGTGGCGCGCCATTGCCCGGCGCCGCATCTTTACCAGTTTCCCGGGCGAATCCTCGCTTGACGCTCCGCGAGGCGGTGCAGCACTCTCTCGCGCAGGCGTCCCCAGCGGGGCGGACGCACGGAGAGAAGCACCAAATGTCACAACGATCCTCCCGAGCCCCGAACGACCTGCGCGCGTTCTGGATGCCGTTCACCGCCAACCGCCAGTTCAAGCAGGCGCCGCGGATGTTCGTGGCGGCCGAGGGCATGCACTACACCACCAGCGACGGGCGAAAGGTGCTCGACGGCACCGCCGGGCTCTGGTGCTGCAATGCCGGGCACTGCCGGCCGAAGATCTCCGCCGCGATCGCCGAGCAGGCGGCCGAGATGGACTACGCGCCCGCGTTCCAGATGGGGCACCCGAAGGCGTTCGAGCTGGCCAACCGGCTGGTCGGCATCGCGCCCGAGGGCATCGAGCACGCGTTCTTCACCAACTCAGGGTCGGAGTCGGTCGAGACCGCGCTGAAGATCGCCATCGCCTACCAGCGCGCGATCGGCCAGGGCGCGCGCACCCGCCTCATCGGGCGCGAGCGCGGCTATCACGGCGTCAACTTCGGCGGCATCTCGGTCGGCGGGATCGTCAGCAACCGCAAGGTCTTCGGCACGCTGCTGACCGGCGTCGACCACCTGCCGCACACCCATCTGCCGGGGAGGAACGCCTGGTCGAAGGGCCAGCCCGAGCACGGCGCCGAACTGGCCGACGAGCTCGAGCGGATCGTGACGCTGCACGACGCCTCGACCATCGCCGCGGTGATCGTCGAGCCGGTGGCGGGCTCGACCGGGGTGCTGATCCCGCCGAAGGGCTATCTCGAGCGGCTGCGCGAGATCACCCGCAAGCACGGCATCCTCTTGATCTTCGACGAGGTCATCACCGGCTTCGGCCGTACCGGCGCGCCCTGGGCGGCCGACAAGTACGGCGTGACGCCCGACATGATCACCTGCGCCAAGGGCCTGACCAACGGCGTGATCCCGATGGGCGCGGTGCTGACCACGGGCGCGATCCACGACGCCTTCATGACCGGCCCCGAGCACATGATCGAGCTCTTCCACGGCTACACCTACTCGGGCAACCCCGTGGCCGCGGCCGCCGGCCTCGCGACGCTCGAGACCTACGCCGAGGAGGGGCTCTTCGAGCGCGCCGCGGCGCTCGCGCCCAAGTGGCAGGAGGCGCTGCATTCGCTCCGCGACTGCCCGCACGTCATCGACATCCGCAACGAGGGCCTGATCGGCGCGGTCGAGCTCGAGCCGATCGCCGGCGCGCCGACCAAGCGCGCGTTCCAGGCGTTCCTCGACGCCTACGACGCGGGCTTCCTCATTCGCACCACCGGCGACATCATCGCGATGTCGCCGCCGCTCATCATCACCGAGGCGCAGATCGACGAGCTGGTCGGTGGCCTGCGCAAGGTGCTGCAGCGCCTGGCCTGAGCCCGCCGGTCCGCAGGACGGCACGAGTCCGAGGCATCGGGGAAGCCCGCCGGGGCTTCCCCGCCCGCGGCCTCAGCCGCAGGTCGCGTCGAGCGAGGCGCGGCCGCGGTCGACGCCGGTCAGCGTCACCGAGCAGGTCTTGTCGCCGACCACGACGGAGAGCGGCTTGCCGATCTCGATCGTCTGCAGCGCGACGCCGTTGACCGCCACGCGGGCGCCGTTCTGATCGACCGCCGACACGAAGACCCGCACCGCGCCGTCGGCCAGCGCCACCGAGGTGCCCGTCGGCGTGCCCTCGGCGACCGGCAGGTCGGAGCCGCAGCCGCCGGCGAGCGTGACGTGGCCGCGGTCGATCCCGGAGAGCGTCACCTGGCAGTCCTGGCCGTCCGACTGGAACGCCTTGGTCTCGCCCGGCGCCAGCGTCACCGCCGTGCCCTGCACGTAGAGCGTCGCCGCATCGTCCTCGACGCGCGAGACGAAGACGCGCGCGGCGCCGTTCGACAGGAGCACCGTCTCGCCGGCGCCGTGACCGGCCGGCACCGCGCCGCCGCCGACGATGCTCGCGGCCTTCTGCCCGGCCGCGCCGAGCGCCGCAGTGACCGCGGTCTGCGCCGCGCCGGCCTTGCTCTCGAGATCGGCCTTGAGGTCGGACAGCGCGTTCTGCACGGCGGCGACGCTGCTGGCGCCCGCCGCGCTCACGCTGGCGCCGATCGAGCCGGAGAGGCCGGCGAGATCGCCGCCGAGCTTGTCGCCGAGGCCCTGCACCGCCGCCGAGCCGCTCTTGACCTGGGCGGTCACGTCGTCGATCCGCTTGCCGAGGTCGGCGACCTCAGTCTCGAGCGTGGCGATCCGGTCGGCCTGCGCCTGGCCGGCGGCATCGATCCGGGCGCCGACCGTGCGGTCGATCTCGCCGAGGCTCGGGCCGCCCGAACCGGCGATGTAGCCGACGAGCAGCCCGACGAGCAGCAGGCAGGCGGCAATCAAGAGATTGACGCGCGTCATCAGTGATCTCCTCCCTTGGTCGGCGCGGGTGCGCCCGATTCCCCGGTTCCACTCTAGCCGGCGCTTCGCACGGCGCGGCGGATTTTCCGCCGCTTGCGTTTCGGCGATCGCGGGATTTATCAAGGTGGAACCCGAGCGCGGAGGATCCCTCGATGGCCGCCCCGACCGACAACCTGAAGATCGACGGCACGCGGCTCTGGGACACGATCCAGGCGATGGCCGAGATCGGCCCCGGCGTCGCCGGCGGCAACAACCGCCAGACGCTGACCGACGTCGACGCCGAGGGCCGGGCGCTCTTTCGCCGCTGGTGCGAGGACGCGGAGCTGACGCTCGGCGTCGACGCCATGGGGACGATGTTCGCGACCCGCGCCGGCGAGGACCCGGACGCGCTGCCGGTCTATGTCGGCAGCCACCTCGACACCCAGCCGACCGGCGGCCGGTACGACGGCGTCCTCGGCGTCCTCGGCGGGCTCGAGGCGGTCCGGTCGATGAACGACCTCGGGCTCCGCACCCGGCATCCGATCGTCGTCACCAATTGGACCAACGAGGAGGGCGCGCGCTTCGCGCCGGCGATGCTGGCGTCGGGCGTCTTTGCCGGCGTGCACTCGCTCGACTACGCCTATGGTCGCACCGATCTCGACGGCAAGCGCTTCGGCGACGAGCTCGAGCGGATCGGCTGGAAGGGCGAGGAGCCGGTCGGCGCGCGCCGGATGCACGCCTATTTCGAGCTTCACATCGAGCAGGGGCCGATCCTCGAGGCCGAGAGCCGCGACATCGGCGTCGTCACCCATTGCCAGGGGCTCTGGTGGCTCGAATTCACCCTGACCGGCAAGGAGGCGCACACCGGCTCGACGCCGATGGAGATGCGCGTGAACGCCGGGCTCGCGATGGCGCGGATCTTCGAGCTGGTGCAGGCGGTCGCCATGGCCGAGCAGCCGGGTGCGGTCGGCGGCGTCGGCCAGGTGACCTTCAGCCCGAACTCGCGCAACGTGCTGCCGGGGCGCGTCGTCTTCACCGTCGACATCCGCTCGCCCGACCAGGCGAAGCTCGACCGGATGCGGGCGCAGATCGAGGCGGAGGCGGCGGCGATCTGCGCCCGGCTCGGCGTCGGATGCTCGGTCGAGCCGGTCGGCCACTTCGACCCGGTCACCTTCGCCCCCGAGCTCGTCGACCGGGTGCGCCGCGCCGCCGAGCGCCTCGGCTACAGCCACCGCGACATCGTCTCCGGCGCCGGCCACGACGCCTGCTGGGCGGCGAAGGTGGCGCCCGCGACCATGGTCATGTGCCCCTGCGTCGACGGCCTCAGCCACAACGAGGCCGAGGCGATCTCGCCCGAGTGGGCGGAGAAGGGCGCGAACGTGCTGTTTCACGCCGTGCTCGAGACGGCGGAGATCGTCGGGTGAGACCCTGGGCGCTGCTCGTTCTCGCGGCCGCCGCCGGCCCCGCGCTGGCGCAGGCGCCCGATGGCTACGGGACGCTGCCCGACGGGCAGGACAGCAGCGCGGCCCTCGCGCTCGCGCCGGCGCCCGAGGGCCGCTACGCGATGCTGCCCGACGGACAGCAGGGCCTCTGGGTCGTCGACGGCGCCGACGGCCGGATCGCGCGCTGCCGCCAGGGCGGCGCCCGCGCGCCGCGGGTCATCGACGTGATCGGCGGCAATGCGGTCGCCCGGCCGCGGGACGGCGCGGGATCGGAGCCGATCTGCACCGCCTGGGTGACGATCGCGGCCCCGGAGCGGACGTTCCGCCCGCACGTCGTCGGGACCGGCGGATGAGCCGGCTCGAGATCGCCGTGGGCGACGCGGCCGTGCGGCTCGACGGCGTCGCGCCAGACTTCGGCGAGCCAGAGGACTCCGAGCTCGTGGTCGACTTCGAGCCGCCGTCGCTGGTCGCGCTCCACGTCTACGGCCGCGAGATCGCCGATGGCGCGCTCACCTGCAGCCTCGGGCCACGCCGGGCCGTCGTCAGGATGGACGCAGGCCTCCTCGCGGGTATTCTTGCCGAAGCATTGCGCCGCGGCCTGCCGCTGCCCGCCGCCGAGGCGCGGGCACTCAAGGCCGCGGTCGCCGGGACCGAATAGGGGAAGCACGATGTCGACGGTCATCAAGGGCGGCACCATCGTCACCGCCGACCGCACCTTTGCGGCGGACGTGCTGATCGAGGGCGAGAAGATCGCGGCGATCGGCGAGAACCTGACGGGCGACCGCACGATCGACGCGTCCGAGGCCTACGTCATCCCCGGCGGCATCGACCCGCACACTCACCTCGAGATGCCGTTCATGGGCACCACGGCGGCGGAGACCTTCGAATCGGGCACCTTCGCCGCCGCCGCCGGCGGCACGACGATGCTCGTCGACTTCGTGCTGCCCGGTGCCGACGGCAGCCTGCTCTCGGCGCTCAAGGAATGGGACCGCAAGGCCCGGCCGCAGATCTGCGTCGACCTCGGCTATCACATGGCAATCACCGGCTGGAACGAGACGATCTGGCGCGAGATGGCCGAGGTGGTGCAGGCGGGCGTCAACACCTTCAAGCACTTCATGGCCTACAAGGGCGCGCTGATGATCGAGGACGACGAGATGTATGCGTCGTTCCGGCGCTGCGCCGAGCTCGGCGCGCTGCCGCTCGTCCATGCCGAGAACGGCGACATCGTCGCCGAGCTGCAGAAGAAGTACATGGCGGAGGGGCTGACCGGTCCCGAGGGCCACGCCTACTCGCGCCCGCCCGAGGTCGAGGGCGAGGCGGCGAACCGGGCGATCATGATCGCCGACGCCGCCGGAGTGCCGCTCTACATCGTCCACGTCTCCTGCGAGCAGGCGCACGAGGCGATCCGGCGGGCGCGGCAGAAGGGGATGCGGGTCTACGGCGAGCCCTTGATCCAGCACCTGACGCTCGACGAGACCGAGTACTTTCACAAGGACTGGGACTATGCCGCGCGCCGGGTGATGTCGCCGCCGTTCCGCGACAAGGCACACCAGGCGAGCCTCTGGGCCGGGCTCGCCGCCGGCTCGCTGCAGGTGGTGGCGACCGACCATGCCGCCTTCACCACCGAGCAGAAGCGCATGGGGCTTTCGGGCTTCCCGTCGATCCCGAACGGCACCGGCGGGCTCGAGGAGCGCCTGGGCATGCTCTGGACCAAGGGCGTCGAGACCGGGCGGCTGACGCCGAACGAGTTCGTCGCGGTCACCTCGACCAACATCGCGAAAATCCTCAACGTCTATCCGAGGAAGGGCGCGATCGTCGAGGGTGCCGACGCCGACATCGTCGTCTGGGATCCCAAGCTCACGCGCACGATCTCGGCCGCGTCGCAGAAGTCGATCATCGACTACAACGTCTTCGAGGGCGTCACGGTCGCCGCCTCGCCGCGCTTCACGCTGTCGCGCGGCGACGTGGTCTGGGCCGACGGCCAGAACAGCCAGCCCCAGCCCGGCCGCGGCAAGTTCATCCCGCGGCCGGCGTTCCCCGCGCCGCACAAGGCGCTCTCCACCTGGAAGGAGCTGAACTCGCCGCGGCGGATCGACCGCGATCCGACCAACATCCCCTCGGGCGTCTGAGCCGCCGATGGCAACCGCCGGGCCGGTGATCGCGGCGACGGGGCTCGGGCTCACCTTCGAGACCCGCGACGGCCCGGTGCACGCCCTGAAGGACGTGAACCTCGCCGTCGGCCGCGGCGACTTCGTGAGCTTCATTGGCCCGTCGGGCTGCGGCAAGACCACCTTCCTGCGCATCGCCGCCGACCTCGAGACCCCGACCGCCGGCGCGATCACCGTCAACGGCATGACCCCGACGGCGGCGCGCGAGGCGCGCGCCTACGGCTACGTGTTCCAGGCCGCGGGGCTGTTTCCCTGGCGCACCATCGGCTCGAACATCCGCCTGCCGCTCGAGATCATGGGCTGCCCGCGCGCCGAGCAGGCCGAGCGGGTGGCCCGCGTGCTCGCCATGGTCGAGCTCGGTGGCTTCGAGCGCAAGTATCCCTGGCAACTCTCGGGCGGCATGCAGCAGCGCGCCTCGATCGCCCGCGCGCTGGCCTTCGATGCCGACCTGCTGCTCATGGACGAGCCCTTCGGCGCGCT
>JBDHSS010000156.1:0-6898 GCA_039808205.1 Paracoccaceae bacterium
GGCCCGGCACCGCCGGCGTCGCCTGCCGCGGCCGCGCGGCGCGCCGCGGCAGCGCCCCGCCGAGCGCCGCCCGGCGTTCGCGCAGGTAGACCATCTCCGGGCTCGCCGCGTCGGGCTTCAGGAAAT
Source organism: Paracoccaceae bacterium (assembly GCA_039808205.1). Taxonomy (GTDB): domain Bacteria; phylum Pseudomonadota; class Alphaproteobacteria; order Rhodobacterales; family Rhodobacteraceae; genus Amaricoccus. The sequence goes on from JBDHSS010000156.1 coordinate 127, forward strand.
CGAGCCGCTCGAGGCTCTCCTCGGAGAGCGGCAGGGCGAAGCGGTCGCGGAAGGCGCGCAGCGCCTCGAGGTCGAGCTTCTTCGCCTGGTGCGCGGTCATCCGGCTCTCGCCGGCCCCGCCCATGCCATAGCCCTTCTTGGTCTTGGCGAGGATGACCGTCGGCTGCCCCGCGTGCGCCACCGCCGCGGCGAAGGCGGCATGCAGCTTGCGGAGGTCGTGGCCGCCGCGCTTCAGCGCATTGATCTCGGCATCGGTCATCGCCGCGACCAGCGCGCGCGTCTCCGGGTCGGTGTCGAAGAACTTGTGTCGGTTGTAGTCGCCGTCCTTGGAGCCCAGATCCTGGTACTGCCCGTCGACGGTCTCGGCAAAGCGGCGCAGCAGTGCGTGGCCGGTGTCGCGCGCGAAGAGCGCATCCCACTCCGACCCCCAGAGCACCTTGATGACGTTCCACCCGGCGCCGAGGAACAGGCTCTCGAGCTCCTGGATGATCTGGCCGTTGCCTCTGACCGGCCCGTCGAGCCGCTGCAGGTTGCAGTTGACGATGAAGGTCAGGTTGTCGAGCCGCTCGCGCGCGGCCAGCGTCAGGCCAGCCACCGACTCCGGCTCGTCCATCTCGCCGTCGCCGAACACGCCCCAGACCCGCCGCCCCGCGGTGTCGGCGAGGCCCCGGCTCGCGAGGTAGCGCATGAAGCGCGCCTGGTAGACCGCGCTGAGCGGGCCGAGGCCCATGGACCCGGTCGGGAACTGCCAGAACTCCGGCATCAGCCACGGATGCGGATACGAGCAGAGGCCGCCGCCGCCCACCTCCTGCCGGTAGCGCGCAAGCTCCGCCTCGCTGAGCCGGCCCTCGAGGAAGGCGCGGGCATAGACCCCGGGCGCCGAATGCGGCTGGAAGTAGACGAGATCCCCGCCGGAATCGCCGGTCGCCGCGCGGAAGAAGTGGTTGAAGCCCACCTCGAAGATCTCGGCCGCCGAGGCATAGCTCGCGACATGGCCGCCGAGCTCGCCATGGGCCTTGTTCGCGCGCACCACCATGGCGAGCGCGTTCCAGCGCATGATCGAGGTCAGCCGCTCCTCGATCGCGAGGTCGCCCGGATACGGCCCCTGCTGCGCCAGCGGGATGGTGTTGCGATAGGCCGAGTACGGCTGCGCCGCCGGAAAGAGGCCGCGATCGCGCGCCGCCTCCTCGAGCCGGCGCAGCAGGAACTGCGCCCGCGCGCCGCCCTCGACCTCGGTGACGGCGGTGAGCGCGTCGATCCATTCCCGGGTCTCGACGGGATCGGGATCGGCCTCGACGGCCCGGCTCGACGGTATGATGCGCATGACTCCCGGGTCCCCTGACGACGCACGTTTGCCACCGGTATAGCCCCCCGCGCGGCCCGCGTGTTGCCGAAGTGGTCCCGCGGGCCGGCTTTCCTGCGTCAGCCGCCCGGCCGCGCGCCGTCCCAAGCCGCCTGCAGTAGCGCCCGCATCGCCGGCCGGTCGATCGGCCGCGGGTTCGGATACACGTCCCGCACCGCCAGGTCCGCCGCCCGGTCGAGATCCGCCGCGCCGATTCCGACCGCACGCAGGCTGAGCGGCGCCCCGAGCCCGCGCGCGAAGTCCCAGAGCCCGCCCGCCGCCGAGCCGCCGCCGAAGGTCTCACGGACCGGCGCGAGCAGCGCCGGCACCGCGACCTCGTTGAACGCGGTGGTATGCGGCAGGAGGATCGCGTGCGTCTCGGCGTGCGGCGTCCCGAAGGCGCCGCCGAGGACGTGCGCGAGCTTGTGGTGCAGCGCCATCGACACCGACCCGAGCGCCGCCGAGCAGCACCAGGCGGCATAGAGCGCGCCCGTCCGCGCCTCCCGGTCGCCGGGAGCGGCGACGAGCCGCGGCAGGGCCGCGCGAAACGCACCGAGCGCATCGCGCGCCATCAGCTCGACCACCGGGTTGCGATCGGGCGCATAGAACGCCTCCACCGCATGCGCGATCGCGTTCATCGCCGAGGCGACGCTCAGGGCGACCGGCAGCGACAGCGTCAGGTCGACGTCGTAGATCACCACCTCGGGCCGGATGTCCGGCGAGCGGCGCGTCACCTTCACGCCGTCCGCGGTCTCGCCGAGAATGTCGGTCATCTCCGAGCCGGCATAGGTCGTCGGGATCACCACCTGGTCGGCCCCGGTCCGCAACGCGATCGCCTTGCCGAGCCCCGTCGTCGAGCCGCCGCCGAGGCTGACCACTGCCGTCGCCCCCGCCGCGCGGAACGCCGCCACCGCCCGCTCGGTGACCGCGACCGGCGTGTGCATCACCGCGCCGGCAAAGGTGCCGGCGGCCAGATCGCCGAGCCGCGCCGCCAGCCGCTCGGCCTCCCCCGCCCGGTGCGGCGTCGCGAGCACGAGGACGCGGGAATGCCCGAGCCGCCGCACCTCCTCGCCCACCTCCGCCAGTGTCCCCGACCCGAAGACCACTCGCGGCGTCAGGCCGGGAAAGACGAAGCGGTCCATCATCGCGCGCCCTCCCGGTCGACTGTCTCACGACGATCGCACTTTGCCCTACCACTCGACGAACGCAATGCAACGACGCCGCCCTCTACGGATCTGGCGTTGACATATCCGTCCGCATCCGACCCCCCAGGGCGGATGCGCCGCAGCGCATCCGCCGGGTCGGACGCGGACGGATTGCCTCTGTGGGCGACACACGACACCCCTTCGGCTCCACGCGTCCCACGCTCCACCGAACGGCCCGGCGAACGCATGCGTTCGCCTGTCGGGCCGGGACTCGCGGGTCCAAACGGCCCCGCTTCGATCGGGGGTGTCAGATCTTGCGCGTCGTGGATCGTGTATGCCGTGCGGGTACGCCCGCCTATCGACCCACCGCTTCAAGCCAACCCGCCTCGAGGATCACATGCTTGATCGCGCGGCGGTGGAAAGTGAAGGCGAGATGCAGGCGGCCGTCGGGCCCCTCCACCATGGCCGGGTAGGAAAGCTCCTGGTTCTTGCCGTCGAGCGCGTTGTTGGAGAGGCAGGTGCCCGGGCCGTCCTCGACGATGCGGCGCCACGGGAAGCTGCGGCCGCCGTCGTCCGACACGCACAGCGTCAGCGGCGCCCGCGGCACGCCCCAGATCGCGCGGACCCCGCCGATCGGGTCGTCGCGGCCGTCGTCGCCTTCGCCGAGCTCGTCATAGAGCGAGGCCCGTCGCGCGCCCGACTGCTCGGCGTTGACCGGATTGCAGAGCAGCGCCACGCGGCCGTCGCGAAGCGTGATCGCCGCGATCGACGAGTTGTTGTTCGGCACGTCCGTCGCCTCGGGTACCGACCAGCTGCGGCCGCCGTCACTGCTCTCGCTGCGATACACATAGTCGGCCTGCCGGCGGCGGAAGAACGCCGCGATCCGGCCATCCGCCAGCGGCACCAGCGTCATGTGCACGCAGCCGGTGGATCCCGGAACCTCGACGACCTGCCAGCTCGCGCCGCGGTCGGTGCTCGTCGCCACCGCGGCGACGTCGTGGCTGCCGGTCCAGCGCGCGCCGGGCGAGGTGCGGCACAGGAACAGCGGCAGCATCCAGGCGCCGTCGTCGCGCAGCGCCACCTGCGCCCGGATGAACGTGCCCTTCGGCAAGGAGAGCGTGCGCGCCGGGCCGGCGGTGATGCCGCCCGTCCCGCGCTCGAGCGGCCGGAAGCGGACGACGCATTGCTCCTGCCGGCCGCCGGGCTGGGCGGTGTGAAAGAGGCCGAGGTTTCCGGTCGTCGGGTCGGTGAAGATCACCGGGTTCTGCTCCGACCGGTCGGGATCGTCGGACACCCGATCGGCCGGGCTCCAGGCCTCGGCGCCAGGCGCGAGCGTGGCGACGTGGATGAAGATATCCGAGCGCCCCTCGAGCGTGCCGCCGAACCAGGCGCAGGCGAGCGTGCCGTCGGGCAGCCACTGCAGGAACGCGGCATGGTTGTGCACGACCGGCGAGGACAGGAACGCCTCGGCGCGGCCTGGGCCCGCCTGCTCGAGCCGCCCGGTCATCCGCGCCGCGATCTCGTCCGGGGTCATCTCTCGCGTCTCCTCGAAGCTGGGTTCTGGCCCCTAGTGAACAACTTTGCCTCTGTTGTCAACTTGAAAAGTCACCCACGCCTGTCCGGCGCATCGCTATAAATGCGCGTTTTATCATGGTGATAACAACGAAGCGTTCTGCGGCGCAGCCATAAATCGAACCTTGGAGGTTTATCATCTTGACAAGCTGCCGGCGCGGTGGCAGTCCTGACCCCACTGAAAGGCTTCGCGGTGGCCGGGGATTCGCCACCCGAGGGGCAAACGCGACCACTCCCGGGGAGGGACCAATGAAGCGAACCACTCTGCTCTTGTCGTCGGCGCTGGCGCTCCTGCCGTTCGCGCCGGCCTTCGCGCAGCAAGGCAAGGACGTGACGATCGTCCTCGGCGAGGACATCGATCTTGTCGAGCCGTGCATGGCCACCCGCTCGAACATCGGCCGCATCATCATGGAGAACGTCAACGAGACGCTGACCCAGTATGATGTGCGGGGCGGCAAGGGCGTGATCCCGCGGCTCGCCGAGTCCTGGGAGGACAAGGGCAACGGCACCTGGCGGTTCCACCTGCGGCAGGGCGTCACCTTCTCCGACGGATCGGCTTTCGACGCCGCCGACGTGAAAGCGTCCTACGAGCGGGCGACCAGCGACAAGCTCACCTGCGAGACGCCGCGCTACTTCGGCGACACCAAGCTCTCGTTCAACGTCGTCGACGACCACACCATCGACATCACCGCCACCCCGGCGCAGCCGATCCTGCCCCTGCTCATGTCGCTCGTCACCATCGTGCCGTCGGAAACCCCGATCGAGTTCGTCCGCAACCCGATCGGCACCGGCCCCTACAAGCTCGCCTCGTGGACGCCGGGGCAGTCGATCGTGCTCGAGCGGCGCGCGGACTACTGGGGCACCGCGCCGGCGGTGGAGAAGGCGACCTACGTCTTCCGCACCGACCCGGCGGTCGCCGCCGCAATGGTCGAGAAGGGCGAGGCCGACCTCGCGCCGTCGATCTCGGCGGTCGACGCGACCAACCCGGCCACCGACATCTCGTATCTGAACTCCGAGACGCTCTACCTGCGCCTCGACAGCGCCATCGCGCCGATCGGCGACAAGCGGGTGCGCGAGGCGCTCAACATGGCGATCGACCGCGACGCCTTCGTCGGCACGCTGCTGCCGCAGGGGACGGTGCCGGCGGTGGCGATGGTGCCGCCGACCACGCTGGGCTGGAACCCGGACGTGAAGGAATATCCGTTCGACCCCGAGAAGGCCAAGGAACTCCTCGCCGCGGCCAAGGCCGACGGCGTGCCCGTCGACACCACGCTGCACCTGATCGGCCGCTCGAACCTCTTCCCGGGCGTGGTCGAGGTCGCCGAGGCGCTGCAGCAGATGCTGCAGGACGTCGGCTTCAACGTCGACCTGCAGATGGTCGAGGTCGCCCAGCAGGAGGAGCTCTACTCCAAGCCCTACAAGGAGGGCCGGCCGCCGCAGATGCTGCTCGTCTCGCACGACAACAGCAAGGGCGACCCGGTGTTCTCGATGTTCTTCAAGTACGACTCGAAGGGCAAGCAGTCGGGCATCAGCGACCCGAAGGTCGACGAGATGATCGCGACCGCCAGTGCCGCGACCGGCGACGAGCGCACCAAGGACTGGCAGCAGCTCTTCGCCTACCTGCACGACGAGGTGGTGCCGGACGTGCTGCTCTTCCACATGGTGAGCTTCGCGCGCGTCGGCGACCGGATCGCGTTCACGCCCACGATCGCGACCAACTCGCAGCTCGAGCTCGCCGAGATCGCCTTCAAGTGACGCGCCGCGGGAGTGGGCAGCCCTGCCCACTCCTCGCCGCCGGCGTGCAGGACGGACGCTCCGCCCCGGCGGCGATCCGCGACATCGGCGGCCGCAAGAGCCGCGCCGTTTCCCGAGGAGGATGCCAATGCCCCGATACGTCGCCCGAATCCTGTGGAGCTTCGTCTCGCTCGTCCTGCTGCTCGTAATGGTGTTCTTCCTGTCGCGGTTGACCGGCGACCCCGCGGCGCTGTTCCTGCCGATCGACGCGACGCCGCAGATGATCGAGCAGTTCCGCGAGCTGCACGGGCTCAACGATCCATTGATCGTGCAGTTCGGCCGCTACGTCTGGGACGTCCTGCACCTCGATTTCGGCGAGAGCCTGCGCCAGGCGCGCCCCGCCATCGACGTGGTGCTGCAGGCCTTCGTCTGGACGCTCTGGCTCGCGCTCATCACCATGGCGCTGGTCGCGGCCGCGGCCATCGTCATCGGCTCGCTGGCGGCGTTCCGCCCCGGCGGCGCCTTCGACCGGATCGTGACCTTCACCTCGCTGATCGGCGCCTCGGCCCCGGACTTCTGGGTCGCCATCGTCGGCATCACCGTCTTCGCCATCGGCCTCGGCTGGCTGCCGACCAGCGGCACCGGCACGGTCTGGCACTGGATCCTGCCGATCGCCGTCCTCTTCATCCGCCCGTTCGGCCTGATCCTGCAGGTGGTGCGCGGCTCGATGGTCCAGGCCTTCGGCTCGGCCTACGTCAAGACCGCCCGCGCCAAAGGCGTCTCCGACCGCTCGATCATCTTCGTCCACACGCTCCGCAACGCCATGCTGCCGGTCATCACCGTGATCGGCGACCAGGCCGCGGCGCTCCTCAACGGCGCCGTGGTGGTCGAGACGATCTTCGGCTTCCCCGGCGTCGGCAAGCTGATGATCGACTCGATCCTCAATCGCGACTTCAACGTCATCCTCGCCGCGATCATG
>JBDHSS010000157.1:0-6893 GCA_039808205.1 Paracoccaceae bacterium
CGCCGCTGCCGCCATCGCTGCCGCCCCGGCGCACGAGCCGGTCGCCGCCGGCTCGGCCGCCGCCTCGGCCATCGACGCGGTGCGCATGGGCGGCCAGCCGCTCGACGGCACCGTCCGGCTGGAGATGGAGCTCGGCTTCGGTCGCGACTTCGGCGACGTCAGGCTGCACACCGGCCCCGCCGCCGCCGAGGCCGCCCGCGGCGTCAACGCCCACGCCTACACCGTCGGCAACCAGATCGCCTTCGCCGCCGGCCGCTTCGCCCCGGGGACGAGCGCCGGGCGGCACCTCCTTGCCCACGAGCTGACCCACGTCGTCCAGCAGTCGGGGCCGGGTGGGCGCGGCGTGCAGCGCGACGCCACCGACGACCTCGCGGCCGACATCGCCCGCGACCTCAACGACCGCGCGACCGGGCCCGAGCCGGCCGCCCTCGTGCTCGAGCTCTTCGACAAGCTCTCGCCCGACATCCAGGACAACGCCGGCGCCGCCTTCATCAAGCTGCAGCCCGACGCGGCGCTCGACCGCTTCGCCGCCACGCCGCTCGGCCGCCAGATGCTCGACAAGATGAGCGAGGCGATGATCACCGGCAGCGTCACGCTGTTCGAGAGCCGGCAGGCCGAGCGCATCCTCGTCGCCGAGCGCGGCTGGCTCGCCACCGCGGACTATGAGGCGCGGGCCGAGCGCATCGCGAAGCTCCGTCACCGCGCGGCCCCCGCCTTCGGCGAGGATGCGGCCAACGACCAGCGCGCCGAGGATCTCCGGGTCATGGTCGCCGGCGACCACTTCTCGCAAGTGACCGCCGCCTTTCGGGACATCCGCGCCCGGGTCGAGGACAACATCGCCGGGGCGATCGTCGAGCAGCTCTCCGATGCCCGGCTGGAACGCATCGCCGGCGACCCGGACGGGGCGGCGATGCTCGACGTCCTCTATGACGCGATGATCACCGGCGACGTCTCGGCCTTCGAGGCGCTGCAGTCGGAGCGCATCCTGCTCGCGAGGTCGCGCAAGGGCCTGCCCGTCGTGGCCTACATGACCCAGGCCGAGCGCATCGCCGACCTCCGCAACAAGGCCGAGGATTCGGTGCTCGACCTAGCGGTCGACAGGAAGGCCCGCGAGGTCGCGCGCGGGCTCGCGGTGACGGTGGCGATGGGGCGCCTCGCCGAGGCGGCGCGCCGCGTCAAGGATCTCGACGCCGAGACCGAGGACAACGTCGCCTCGCACCTGGTCGAGCTCTTGACGCCCGCACGCCTCGACGCGCTCGCCGGCGACGCGGAGGGGCGGCGGCTGCTCGATCTCTGCTACGTCGCCATCATCACCGGCTCGGTGACCGACTTCGAGCGGCTGCAGGCGCGCCGCATCCTCGACGCCAAGGCCGCGCGCCCGTCCGAGGCCGACCCGGCCGCGATGGCGAAGGCGCTCGGAGAGCAGCGGCTCTGGATCCTGCCGCTCCGGATGCAGAAGACCTTCCGCTCGAGCTACGCGATCTTCAAGGCGAAGCGCCAGGACGACGGCCGGATCAAGGTCTACTACGACGACGAGATCCACTTCTGGGATGCCGACATGTTCAAGGCCGACCGCGCCGGCCTGCCCTACCGGCTGTTCCGCGACGGCATCCTGCTCGAGCCCGATCAGATCGTCTGGCTGAAGCTCTATGACGAGGGCGGCCGCCTGCTGCCGGTGCAGGCGATCGAGCTGATCGACTACGCCAACCAGGCAATGCGCAACTCGGTCAGCGTCGGGGTGTCGGCGTTCGAGACCGGCCTCTTCCTCGGCTATGGCGGGCTCGCGGCCTTCTCGGGCGAGGGCGTCGCGGCCACGGCGATGCGCGTCGAGGCCGGGGAAGCGTCGGTGGCCAGCCTCCGGCTCGCCAAGGGCGTGCTCTGGGCCGACCGGGTGTCGGTCGCCCTTCCCATCGTCTCCGAGATCGCCAGCGAGAACCGCGACTGGATCCTCGAGACCTTCCCGAACGCCGGCCCGGTGCTGCTGAGCGCGCTCGACGAGGCCAACCGCCTCGCCGGCTACTACGGCTGGGCGCGGATGGGGGTGGACGGCGCGCGGCTGCTGCGTTCGCGGCTGAAGGCGGGCCTCGACGCGTGGCGCGCCGAGAAGGCGGCCGCCAGCAAGCTCGATCCCGCCCGCCGCAAGGCGGTGAGCGAGATCGAGGCCAACGTCGCGGCGCTCGACGACGAGCTTGCGCGCACCGAGGCCGATGCCGCCGCCGAGGCGGTGCAGCAGGTCGAGGCCCACCCCGAGCTGACGAGCACCGCGCCGCCCGGCGAGCGCCGCGCCAAGGTCGGCCAGCACGAGGTCGTCGAGGTGAAGGAGCCGGGCGGCGAAATCCACTGCGAGTTCCATTCCGAGTTCGACCGCGTGGTCTGCCCCGCCCCCTGGTTGAAGGACCAGCCGAAGCCGGCGCACCCGGAGGGCCAGCCGAAGCCGGGCGAGCCCGGCGTCCCGCCCGGGCCGGCCGCGGAGCCTCCCGCGCATTCGACACCAACCCTGGCCGCCACCCCCGTCGCGGCGCCGCCGAACCCGCGCCTCGCCGAGATCGCCCGCGAGCTCGAGGACAATGCGGCGAAGATGCAACGGCTCGAGGCCGAGCGCCAGGCGGCCATGGAGCGGGCGCGCAAGGCCGGCGCGGACGCCGTCCCCGCCACCGGCACCGAGCGCGCCGACCTCCTCGCCAAGGCCGGGCGAAACCAGGAATCCGCCGAGCGGCTGAAGCGCGAGATCGAGGCGCTGCGCTGGAGCAGCAACGCGCTGCGCGACGAGGCCCGCCGCCTCGCGCCGCCGCCGCCGGTGCCGCAGACCTGGCAGGAGGCGGAGACTGCGCTCCGCCGCGAGTTCAACGGCCAGAAGCAGAGCCTGCCGACCGCAAGCGCCACCACGCCTGACCTCGGCACCCGCGACATCGACTGCTTTACCCCCGACCGCATCTCGCGCGAGGCGAAGTTCGGGCAGCAGAGCTTGACCGACCGGCTGCGTGACGAGATCGCGAAGGACATGGCGCACGTGCGCTCCGGGCGGGTCGCGGCGGTCGAATGGCATTTCTACGAGAACCCGCAATCGGGCATGAAGGGGCCGAGCCCCCGGCTGCGCGAGGCGCTGGAGGCAACCGGGGTCATCAAGATCGTGATCCACTGACGTTCGGAGGTGCAACGGGTGAGCTACGGCTTCGATCTCATGCGACTGCCCTCCGGACGCGACCGTGCCGCGGCGCTCCGCCGCTGGCTCGAGGCCGAGGAGGCGCGCGGGCTTGCCATTGACCCCGGACCGCCGGACCCGGAGAAGGAGGCGACCAAGGAGCGCCTGGCCGAGGCGCTCCTCGCGGAGCACGCGGGCCTCCGGCGCCACGTCCGCGACGACGCGGCGAGCGCGCGCGCCCTCGGCATCGACCGCGCCGAGGCATGCGCCCGCCTGCGTCGGATCGAGCTCGACGACGACGCGGCCGCCATCCGGATCGTGCTCTTCGACGACAGCGCCGGCGTGACGCTCGCCTCCGGCCGCGTTCCGTGCGCCGAGGCGCTGCGCATCGTCTGGGGCGATCTCCGGGTTCTCGAGCGGATGGGCGGCTTCGCGACCTACGACCCGCAGGCCGGGCGGCTCCTCGACCTCGCGGCCGACCTCGAGGCGGTCCGCCACCTCGCCTGCGGCGGGCCGTGACCATGGACGGCGGCCCGGTCAAGGCGGCGAAGGCCCCCCTGCCGCTCGCGCGGCGCGCGGAGGCGACGCCGCGGCCCCCGACGGCGCACGGCCTCGCGCCGATCCCCGCAGCCGAGGTCGCGGGCAACCTTGCCGTCCAGGCGCTCCTTGGCGTGGTCGGCGTGCGCTTCCGCCTCACGGTCAACCAGCCCGACGACCCGGACGAGCGCGAGGCCGACCGCATGGCCGACGCCGCGGTTTCCGATGCGCCCGCGCCCATCCGGCGCAAGTGCGCCTCCTGCGCCGCCGGCATGCCTTGCGGCAACTGCGACGACGAGCCGGTGCGACTGAAGCGTGGCCCTGCCGCCATCCCGGCAGCCGCGCCGACCTCCCTCGGGTTCCTGCGCACCGGCGGACGCCCGCTGCCGCCCGTCCTCCGCCGCGACTTCGAGGCCCGCCTCGGCGCCGACCTCGGGACGGTTCGCCTGCACGACGGCGCCGCCGCCGGCCGCGCTGCGGCAGCGCTCAACGCTCGCGCTTTCGCACTCGGCCGCGACATTGCCTTCGCGCCGGGCGAGCTCGCCCCCGAGACCCGCGCCGGCCGTCATCTTCTCGCCCACGAGCTCGCCCACACGCTGCAGCCGCCGCGCCCGGCCGGCGGCACCCCGCTCCGCCGCCTGGTCGGCTGCAGCGTCGCCGGCCCGCCCGCGCCCGACGCCGACACCGATCGCGTGGTCCAGGCGGTGCGCGACGGCGACGTGGGCACCGTCGTCGAGGCGTTGCGCGGCAAGTCCGTTCCCGCGCTCTGCGGGCTCCGCACCGCCGTCGACAACGCCACCGGCGACCGGCTCGAGCGCTGGCTCCTCGGCCGCCGCAACAGCGCCGACACCGCGCGCTCGCTCCACCGCGCCACCACCATCGGCCTCGCGCTCATCAACCCCGTCGCCGCTGGCGCCGCCTTCGCGACCACCGCCCTCCTCGGCACCGACACGAAGGTGCAGGGCGCGGGCGCCCGCGCCGAGGAAGGCGTCCGCCTGCTCCTGCCGTCCTTGCCGCTCATCGACCGGCTCGAGCTCTACGACGAGGTCCACCGCGAGATCGAGCAGGCCCAGCTCGACGTCATTCGTGCCGCGTCGCTCGAGGAGCGCATCGCCGTCCGCTCCGAGACCGCGCGGCTCGACGCCATCTATGCCCGCATGAGCGTCAAGGAGGAGTACGACGCGCGCCTGCTCGTCGACCCGGCGGCAAAGTACGCCGCCGCCGCGCAGCTCCTCGCCCGCGCTCCCGGCATCGTCAGCGACGAGGAAGATCTGGTCTTCGACGCGATCTGGGCGCTCACCCCGTCCGAGCGGCGCCGGTTCTACGAGGAGAAGACCGCGGCGCTGAAGTCGCTCCTCTCCGATGCCCGCTACCAGCTCCTCGGCACCCTCGCCCACGGCACCGAGGCCGAGGCGCTGGTCGCCCGGCTGCGCGAGGCGACCGAGGGCCGGATCGACGACCAGGCCGCGGTCAACGCCGTCGTCGACCGCGCCGTCGCGCTCCTTGCCGAGCAGCGCCACCTGAAGGCCACTGCCGACGCGGTGTCGCTCCCCGCCGACGAGCGCGCCACCGCCAAGCAGCGCCTCGCCGAGCTCGGCGAGCTCGAGGCGCTCGTCCGCTTCGCCAGGGGCGCCCAGCCGGCCGACAGCTTCCTCGGCCGGCTGGCCGACGCGGCCGGCAGCCCGGACGCCTTCGGCGCCATGACCCGCAAGCTCGGAGGCACGATCGCCGACCCGGCCGCGCAGCGCCAGTTCGCCCTCGACGCCGCCCGCCAGCGCATCCTGATGGCGGCGGGCACCCTCGGCGCCGACGAGACCGCCATCCGCAACGCCATCCTCGAGGCCCGAGCACCCCTCCCCGAGGACGCCGCCGCGCTGCCGCCGGCCGAACGCGAGCAGCGCCAGTCGGCGGCGAACGCCCGTCTTCGCGCCGATCTCCTCGACGACGAGGCGGTGAAGGCGGTCATCGAGCGCCTGGCGCCGAGCGCGCGCATGCGGGTGCGGTCCTTCGCGACCGCCGACGCCTTCGACGAGACCAAGGCCGACCTCACCGTGGCGCTCAACGACGCGCGCTGGGGCGACTTCTTCCGCATCGTCCTCAGGATCGCCCAGCGCGACGACTGGCGCCAGCGGTTCGAGGCCACCGCCTCCGATCCGTTCGACACCTACGCGCGGGTCCATGGCGAGCAGCGCGCCATCATGCTGCGCATCCTCGCCGACCGCCGCCTGCCGACCGACCTCGTCCTCGCCTTCACCGGCGACGTCGGCGTGCTCAGGACCACGCTCGCCGGGATGGACGAGGGCGAGCGTGGACGCCTCCGCCTCGGCTATCTCCTCGCCCGCACGGGCCGCGCCGCCACCACCGACGCCGAGCGCGCCGCCCTCGCCGCCTGGACGGCCTTCGATGCCAACCTCCGCCGGTCACAGACCACCCTCGGCGTCACCGACACAGCCGGCATCGAGGCGGTGCTCGACGCCGCGCTCGGCTCCGAGCCCACGGAGGAGGAAACCTCGACCGCCGCCGGCCGCTACCAGGCCGCCGCCCTCATGTACGAGCGCCAGCAGGCGCGCCTCGCGCTTCGCCCCGGCGCCAGCGCGCTCTTCACCGAGACCGACGAGACCATGCAGGCCGCCGCCCGCGAGTTCGGGGCCCGCTGGATCGTGCTGCGCGATCGCCAGCCGCCCGGGCTCACCCTCGTCGAGTTCGCCGTCCTCGCCGCGCTGCACGACCGCTTCAACCAGCGCAGCGAGGAGTTCGTCGAGGCGAGCAACACCGCCGGCGAGGTCGCCGGCATGGTCGCGGCCACCGTTGCCGGCATCCTCATCGTCGTCGGCACCGGCGGCGTGACGGCCCCGGCGGTGATCGCCGCCGCCGCCGCCGGCGCCAGCGCCCGCGTCGTCACCCGCGAGATGTTCGGCGCCGACTACTACAACCCCGCCGGCGGCGAGGCGGCACGCGACGCGCTCCTCGGGGCGATCGACGCCGCCCTTGCCGTCGTCGGCGCGTCGCTCGGCGCCAAGGGGGCGGAGCTCGTCGGCCTCGGCGGGCGGGCGCTCGTCGCAAATGCCGCCCGCGTCGGCGGCGAGGTCGCGGAGCAGGCGAGCGGGCGGCTTGCTCACCGCGTCGCCTCGCATGCGGTCCAGGCGGCGATCGACGGCGCGTTCTCGGGCTTCGTGAGCGAAGCCGCGAACGCCATGACCGACGCGCGCACCTG
>JBDHSS010000158.1:0-6886 GCA_039808205.1 Paracoccaceae bacterium
GAGCCGCGCCCGCGCCTCGACGGGGTCCTGCTCGCCGACCAGCGCCTGGGCGCGGAAGCCGAAAAGCCGCGCCGGCACCCGCTCCGGCCGCGCCAGCCCCTCCTCGGCGCCGGCGAGGAACGCGGCCTCCGACCAGCCCTCCGCGGCCACCGTGCGGCGCAGCACCGACTGGCCGGCGAGGAGCGCGAAGATCTCGCCGGTCATGAAGCTCGCGAAGCTCGCCACCTCGCCGGCGGAGACGTGCGCCCACTTCGTATGCGTCCCCGGCAGGCAGGCGATGCCGTCGAAGCGCGGCTCGCGCGCGAGGAGGCCGGCGATCTGCGTCTCCTCGCCGCGCATCACGTCGGCGGGCCGCGCCTGGGCGAGCCCGGGCAGGATGCGCACGAGAAGCCGCGGGTCCTCGGTCGGCACCCGGGCGATGGCGCTGGGCGAGGGCGGGCAGGGCACCATGGCATAAGGCGCCTCGGCCCAGGCTCCGCGCGCCCCTGCCATGCCGCAGACCACGACCTCGGTGACGCGCCGCGGGTCGAGCCAGGCGCCGATGAGCGCGAGGAGCGCCGGCTCGAAGCCTTCGGGCGGCAGCGTCGCCGCGCCGGTCGCGGCACTCGCCTCGGCGACCGCGGTGCCGGCCGCGTCCATGCCCCAGGCGCGCAGGTTGGACGAGCCCCAGTCGACCGCGACCCACTCGATCCGCCGGGCGCCACCCTGCACCGCCGCCTCCTCGCTTTCGCCGGCCCCGAGCTAAGGCGCGCGCCGGGCGCGGGTCAAGGCGTGCCTCGCCGTTGACAACGCCGCCGCCGCGCCGTGAGCTATGGGGCAGGGCCACACTCCGAACGAGGCCAGACACCCGTGACCTTCGCCCGCTACCCGAGCCTCGCCGACCGCGTCGTCGTCGTCACCGGCGGCGCCTCCGGCATCGGCGCCGACATGGTGCGCGCCTTCACCGGCCAGGGCGCGCGCACCGCCTTTCTCGACATCCTGGACGACGCCGCGGCGGCGCTCGTCGACGAGCTCGCCGGCGCGCCGCACCCGCCGGTCTACCGCCGCTGCGACCTCACCGACGTCGCCGACCTGCGCCTCGCGATGGACGAGATCGGCGCACGGCTCGGCCTGACCTCGGTCCTCGTCAACAACGCCGCCAACGACCAGCGCCAGCCGGTCGCCGCGGTGACGCCGGAGAGCTGGGATGCGGCGCAGGCCGTGAACCTCCGGCCGCAGTTCTTCGCGGCGCAGGCAGTGCACCCGCAGATGCGCACGCTCGGCCACGGCTCGATCATCAACTTCTCCTCGATCGCCTGGCGGCTCGGCATGGCCGAGATGGTCGCCTACGCCACCGCCAAGGCGGCGGTGCAGGGCCTGACCCGGGCGCTCGCGCGCGCCTTCGGCGACGACGGGATCCGGGTCAACGCGATCGAGCCGGGTGCGGTGATGACCGAGCGCCAGCGCGCGCTCTGGTATCCGACCGAGGCCTCGGTGCAGGCCATGGTCGACCGCCAGGTGATCCGCCGCGTGCTGCTCGGCGAGGATGTGGCGCGCGCCGCGCTGTTCCTCGCCGCCGACGACAGCCGGATGATCACCAAGCAGACGCTGGTGGTGGACGCGGGGATGCGCTGAGGCCGGTCGGACCCGGCGACCGAAGCGGGGCCCATGGCCCCGCGAGTCCCGGCCTGACAAGCGAACGCATGCGTTCGCCGGGACGGATGCCCGGAGCGCGGGACGCGCGGAGGGCAAGGGGTGCCGTGCAACGCCCACGGTGCCAATCCGTCCGTGTCCGACCCGGCGGATGCGCCGCGGCGCATCCGCCCTCGGAGGGGTCGGATGCGGACGGATTTGTCAACGCCAAATCCGTCGAGAACGGCACCGTAGCGGCGACGAGAGACCGTCGCGCAACGCCAGCCTCAGATCAGCTCGCGCACATCCGTCAGCCGCCCGGTGATCGCCGCCGCCGCGGCCATCGCCGGCGACAGGAGGTGCGTGCGCCCGCCACGGCCCTGCCGGCCCTCGAAGTTGCGGTTCGAGGTCGAGGCGCAGCGCTCGCCGGGGCTGAGCTGGTCGGGGTTCATGCCGAGGCACATCGAGCAGCCGGCCATCCGCCAGTCGAATCCCGCCTCGATGAGCTTGGCCGCGATCCCCTCCGCCTCGGCCTGCGCCCGCACGAGGCCGGAGCCCGGCACGATCATCGCCCGGATGCCGTCCTTGACCCGGCGGCCCTCCATCACCCGCGCCACCTCGCGCAGATCCTCGATGCGCCCGTTGGTGCACGAGCCGATGAAGACGGTGTCGATCGCGATGTCCTGCAGGCGGGTGCCCGGGACGAGGCCCATGTACTCGAGCGAGCGGCGGGCGGCGTCGACCTTGCCGCCCTTGAAGTCCTCGGGGTGCGGCACAACGCCGGTGATCGGCAGCACGTCCTCGGGGCTGGTGCCCCAGGTCACGACCGGCGCGATGTCGGCGGCCTGCAGGATCACCTCGCGGTCGAAATGCGCGCCTTCGTCGGTGAAGAGCTGCCGCCACGCCGTCTCGGCCATCTCCCAGGCGCCGCCCTTCGGCGCGTGCGGCCGGCCCTTGACGTAGGCGAAGGTCTTGTCGTCGGGCGCGATCAGCCCGGCGCGGGCGCCGCCCTCGATCGCCATGTTGCAGACGGTCATGCGGCCTTCCATCGACAGGCCGCGGATCGCCTCGCCGCAGTACTCGATGACGTGGCCGGTGCCGCCGGCGGTGCCGGTCGCGCCGATGATCGAGAGGGTGATGTCCTTGGCGGTCACGCCTGGGCCGAGCGCGCCCCTGACCTCGACCTTCATGTTCTTCGACTTCTTCTGGATCAGCGTCTGAGTCGCCAGCACGTGCTCGACCTCGCTGGTGCCGATGCCGTGCGCCAGCGCCCCGAAGGCGCCGTGCGTCGCGGTGTGGCTGTCGCCGCAGACGATGGTCATGCCAGGCTGGGTCAGGCCCTGCTCCGGGCCGATGATGTGCACGATCCCTTGGCGCACGTCGGTCACGTCGTAGATCTCGACGCCGAACTCCGCCGCATTCCTGCGCAGCGTCTCGACCTGGATGCGGCTCTCCTCGTTCTCGATGCCGGCGGCGCGGTTGACGTCGGTCGGCACGTTGTGGTCGGGCACCGCCACGGTCTTCTCCGGCGCGCGCACCCGCCGCCCGGCCATGCGCAGGCCCTCGAAGGCCTGCGGGCTCGTCACCTCGTGCACCAGGTGGCGGTCGATGTAGAGGAGGCTGGTGCCGTCAGGCGCCTCGTGCACCAGGTGGGCGTCCCAGATCTTGTCGTAGAGGGTCTTCGGAGCGGACATGCTTTCCTCCGGCGGGGATGGCTTCGGTCGATGGCGCGGCGCAGGCGGCGGCACGAGGTCACCCGCGCGCGAGCACCCCGCGGGCCCTGCCGAAGAACCGCCACGGCAGGCGCGCCCGGTCGTCCATGTCGAAGATCCGTCGCATGACGCGCTGTCTAGCCCGGAAACCCCGCCGCCACAAGCGGCGGGCGCTGGCGCCTCACGGCGGGACGAGCCGCTCTGGCAAGGCTTGCGGCGGTGCGGGGGCGCGCCTAGATCAGCACGATGAGGAACCCTTTCGACTTCTTCCGGCGCCGCAGCCGGGTGACGGTGCTTCGGCTCGAGGGCGTCATCGGCGCCGTCGGCCGCCTCGGCGGGCCGGCGCTGACCGACGCGCGCCTTGCGCCGCTGATCGAAGCGGCGTTCCGCCGCGGCAAGCCGAGGGCGGTGGCGCTGGCGATCAACTCGCCTGGCGGCAGCCCGGCGCAATCGAGCCTGATCGCCGCGCGCATCCGCCGGCTGGCGGACGAGCTCGACGTGCCGGTGCACGCCTTCGTCGAGGACGTGGCGGCCTCGGGCGGCTACTGGCTGGCGACGGCGGCTGACCGGATCCACCTCGACCGCAACAGCATCGTCGGCTCGATCGGGGTGATCTCCGCGTCGTTCGGCTTCCAGGAGTTCCTCGCCCGGCACGGCATCGAGCGTCGGGTGCACACCGCCGGCACCGACAAGTCGATGCTCGACCCGTTCCGCCCCGAGCGGGAGGAGGATGTCGCGCGCCTGCGCCGCCTGCAGGACCAGATCCATCGCAACTTCATCGATCAGGTGAAGGCGCGCCGCGGCGCGCGGCTCGCCGGCGACGAGCTCTTCACCGGCGAGTTCTGGGTCGGCGAGGCCGCGGTCGACCTCGGTCTCGCCGACGAGGTCGGCCATCTCGTGCCGACGATGCGCGCGCTCTATGGCGACGACCTGCGCTTCAGCATGATCGCGCCGCGGCGGCCGCTCTTCCGCCGGCTCGGCCTGCCCGGCGTCGGCGAGGCGCTCGACGCGGTGGAAGCGACCGCACTCTGGGCGCGCTACGGGCTCGCGGCGCGATGAGCCTGCGCCTCGCCATCCTGATCCTGGTGGCGATCGCGGCGTGGAAGCTCATCGCCGCCCGCCGGCGGGTGACGCGCAGGTCGGGCCGGTCCTCGATCGAGGCGACGCGGCCCTGCCCCGACTGCGGCGCCTACGTGCTGGCGCGCCATCCCGAGCCCTGCGCGCGGCCCGATTGCCGCTTCCGCAGCCGCGCTGCCTGAGGGCGAGCGGCGGCGCATCGGGCGAAATCGCAGGCGCGCCAAAGGGTCGCCGCCCCCGGCTTGCTCGTCCCGCAGCGCTGTGAGACGGTGCGCCCGACGCGGCGTCGGCCGCGGGCAGAGGGGAAATGACATGGTTATGGATGGAAGCGAGGGGCGCCTGCGCCGCACTTCGGGGCGCGGCCGGCTTTACGACAGCATCCTCGACACCGTCGGCAACACGCCGAGCGTGCGGATCAACCGGCTGGCGCCGGAGCACGTGACGATGTACGTCAAGTGCGAGTTCTTCAATCCGGCCGGCTCGGTCAAGGACCGGATCGCGCTCAACATCATCGAGGCGGCCGAGCGCGAGGGCAAGCTCAAGCCCGGCCAGACCGTCGTCGAGGCGACGAGCGGCAACACCGGAGTCGGTCTTGCCATGGTCTGCGCCGCCAAGGGCTATCCGCTGGTCATCACCATGGCGGATTCATTCTCCGTCGAGCGGCGGCAGCTCATGCGCTACTTCGGCGCCAAGGTCGTGCTGACGCCGCGCGCGGAGAAGGGCATCGGCATGTACCGCAAGGCGCGCGAGCTCGCCGAGGCGCACGGCTGGTTCCTGGCCAGCCAGTTCGAGAGCCCGGCCAACGCCGACATCCACGAGAGCACCACCGCGGCGGAGATCATCGGCGACTTCGGCGGCGGCTCGCTCGACTATTTCGTGTCGGGCTACGGCACCGGCGGCACGGTGGCCGGCGTCGGCCGGGTGCTGAAGAAGACCTGGCCGAAGGCGCGGATCATCCTCTCCGAGCCCGCCAACGCCCAGCTCGTCGGCTCGGGCGTGCCGCAGGAGCGCGCGGCCGATGGCAGCATCGCCGCCGGCCATCCGGCGTTCGAGCCGCACCCGATCCAGGGCTGGACGCCCGACTTCATCCCGCTGGTGCTGCAGGAGGCGATCGACGGCCACTATTACGACGAGCTCATTCCGATCGCCGGCCCCGAGGGAATCAAGTGGGCGCGCGAGCTGGCGGCGAAGGAGGGGATCATGACCGGGGTCTCCGGCGGCTCGACCTTCGGCGTCGCGCGCAAGGTCGCCGAGACGGCGCCCCCGGGCTCGGTCATCCTCGCGATGCTGCCCGACACCGGCGAGCGCTATCTCTCGACGCCGCTCTTCGAGCCGTTCGGCGCCGACATGAACGAGGCCGAGCTCGAGATCATGCGCTCGACGCCGGGCAGCCAGCTCGGCTGAGGGGCGCCGCAACCCGTGTGCGGTCGATACATGATTACCTCGAGCTTCGAGGCGATGGCGCGGCTGTTCGAGGCCGAGCTCGGCGAGCTCGGGCCCGACGCGCCGCGCCTGAACGTGTCGCCGACCGAGATGGTGCCGGTGGTCACGAGCCGCGACGGGGCACGGACGATCGTGCCGATGCGCTGGGGCTTCGTGCCGCGATGGTACAAGACGCCAACCGGCGGGCCGCTCCTCATCAACGCGCGGGCGGAGCGGATCGCCGAGCGGCCGGCGTTCAAGGAGGCGGTGCTCGAGCGGCGCTGCCTCCTGCCGGCGGACGGCTTCTACGAGTGGCAGGGCGAGAAGGGCAGCCGCGTGCCCTGGGTGATCCGGCCGAGCGACGGGCGGCTGCTGGCGCTGGCCGGGCTCTGGCAGGAGTGGCGCGGCCCGGGCGGCGGCATCGCCACCTGCGTGATCCTGACCTGCCCGGCCAATTCGGCGCTGGCGCCCATCCACGAGCGGATGCCGGTGCTGATCGAGCCCGAGGACCACGCGCTCTGGCTTGGCGAGGCGGGGCCGGGCGCCGCGCGCCTGCTGGCGCCGGCGCCGGAGGAGAGCCTGAGCGCCGAGCCCGCGGACGCTGAGACCAAGGCCGTCCTCGCGCGGCGGGCCTGAACGGCGCGCCGGCGGCGTCACTTCGGCCGGCAGGCCTCCAGCGCGCCGCGCAGCGCCTTGCTCGATCCCGCGAGCGAGAGCTTGCCCTGGGGGGCGCCGTCGACGGCGAGCGGCACCTCGCGGTCGCGGCCAGCGAGGCGGGCGGCGAGCCCGCCGTCGGCCAGCGCCACGACGTAGGCACCGCCGGCGCCAGCCTCGAAGCGGGCCGGCGCGTCGAGGTGGCCCTGGCTGAAGTCGAAGCCGAGCGTGACGGTGTCGGCCGCCGGCCGCTCGTGGAAGGTGACGGCGAGGAACGGCTTGCCGCCGAGGCAGAAGGCGGTGACGAGCGCGATGCTGCCGGTGCCGCCGCCGAGCGCCGCCGGGCTGGCGCCGGGGACGGCGCGCAGCGTCCAGCCCGGCGGGATCGCCGGCGAGGGCGGCGCCGGCGC
>JBDHSS010000159.1:0-6872 GCA_039808205.1 Paracoccaceae bacterium
GCGAGGGCGTGCAGGCGATGCTGCGGGCGATCCGCGCCGCGATCGAGGCGGCGCGGGGCGCGGCGACAGCGGGGGAGCGCGAGGGCGAGACATGGCGCCCCTGAGCGGGACGGCCACGGCGGAGGCGGCGGGGCCGGGATCGGCGGCGCGGCTGGCGGCGGCGCGCCGGGTGGTGGTGAAGATCGGCTCGGCGCTGCTCGTCTCGGCCGAGACCGGGCTTCTGCGCGTCGGCTGGCTCGAGGAGCTGGCGGCGGATGTGGCGGCGCTGCGGGCCGAGGGCAAGCAGGTGGTGCTCGTCTCCTCAGGCTCGATCGCGCTCGGCCGGCGGGTGCTGGGCCTGCCCGGCAGCGAGCTTGCGCTCGAGCAGAGCCAGGCGGCGGCGGCGGTCGGGCAGATCCGGCTGGCGCGCGCCTACGAGACGGTGCTGGCGCCGCACGGCATTACCACGGCGCAGGTGCTGGTGACGCTCGAGGACAGCGAGAACCGGCGCCGCTACCTCAACTCGCGCCGCACGCTCGGGACGCTCCTCGACATGGGGGTGGTGCCGATCGTCAACGAGAACGACACCGTGGCGACCGACGAGATCCGCTATGGCGACAATGACCGGCTGGCGGCGCAGGTCGCCAGCATGGCCGGCGCCGACGTGCTGGTGCTCCTGTCGGACGTCGACGGGCTCTATACCGCGAACCCGCGCGAGGATGCGGGGGCGCGGCGGCTCGACGTGGTGCGGGCGATCACGCCGGAGATCGAGGCGATGGCCGGCGGCACCGGCTCGGCGCTGTCGCGCGGCGGCATGAAGACCAAGCTCATCGCCGCGCGCACGGCGACGCGGGCAGGCTGCGCCATGGCGATCACGCTCGGCGCGGTGCCGCGGCCGTTGAAGGCGCTCCGCGATGGCGCCGCCTGCACCTGGTTCGAGCCGGACGAGGATCCGCACGCGGCGCGCAAGCGCTGGATCTCGGGGATGAAGCCGCGCGGTCGGCTGACCGTGGACGCCGGCGCCGTGGCGGCACTCGGTCGCGGCAAGTCGCTGCTGCCGGCCGGGGTGGTCGCGGTCGAGGGCGAGTTCTCGCGCGGCGACCCGGTGTCGGTGGTAGGACCGGCGGGACAGCTGGTCGCCAAGGGCCTCGCGGGGTACGATGCCAAAGAGGCGCGGATCATCATGGGGCAGCGGAGCGGGCGGATCGCCGAGCTCCTCGGCCACGCCGGCCGCGCGGCGCTGGTGCACCGCGACGACCTGGCGCTCTGACGGACGGAGGACGGACGATGGACGTGAGGCTCGACATCCCGGCGCTGATGCGGGGGATCGGCGCGGCGGCGCGGGATGCCGCGGCGGAGCTCGCCTGCGCGCCGTCGGAGCAGAAGGACACGGCGATCCGCGCCGCGGCGGCGGCGATCTGGGAAGGGCGCGCAGCACTCCTCGACGCCAACGCTGCCGACATGGCCGACGCGCGGGCGAAGGGCCTTGGTGCAGCGATGCTCGACCGGCTGGCGCTCGACGAGACGCGGGTCGCGGCGATGGTCGAGGGCCTCAGCGCGATCGCCGAACAGCCCGATCCGGTCGGGCAGGTGATTGCCGAATGGGACCGGCCGAGCGGGCTGCACATCCGGCGGGTGCGGACGCCGATCGGGGTGGTGGGCGTGATCTTCGAGAGCCGCCCGAACGTCACCGCCGACGCGGGCGCGCTGTGCCTGAAGGCGGGGAACGCGGTGATCCTGCGCGGCGGGTCGGAGAGCCTGCGCTCGAGCACGGCGATCCATGCGGGGCTTGTCGCCGGTCTCCGGGAGGCGGGGTTGCCCGAGGCGGCGATCCAGCTGGTGCCGACGACCGACCGCGCCGCCGTCGGCGAGATGCTGACGATGACCCGCTTCATCGACGTGCTGGTGCCGCGCGGCGGCAAGGGGCTGGTCGGGCGGGTGCAGGCCGAGGCGCGGGTGCCGGTCTTCGCCCACCTCGAGGGGATCGTGCACGTCTACGTCGACCGCTCGGCCGACCCGGAGAAGGCGCGCAAGGTGATCCTGAACGCCAAGACCCGGCGCACCGGCATCTGCGGCGCCGCGGAGTGCCTGCTCGTCGACCGGGCGTTCTTCGAGGCCGAGGGCGCGCCCTTCGTCACCGATCTCGTCGATGCCGGCATCGAGGTGCGCGGCGACGACACGCTGCAGGCGCTGCCGGGCGTGGTGCCGGCGGGGCCCGAGGACTGGGGGCGCGAGTTCCTTGACGCGATCATCGCGGCAAGGCTCGTCGACGGGGTGGACGGGGCGATCGCGCACATCCGCCGCTACGGCTCGCAGCACACCGACTGCATCCTGGCTGAGGACGACGCCGCGGCCGAGCGGTTCTTCCAGCGGCTCGACAGCGCCATCCTGATGCGCAACGCCTCGACGCAGTTCGCCGACGGGGCCGAGTTCGGCATGGGCGCGGAAATCGGCATCGCCACCGGCAAGCTGCACGCGCGGGGGCCGGTCGGAGCGGAGCAGCTGACGAGCTTCAAGTACCTGGTGGAAGGGGACGGGGCGGTCCGCACCTGACGAGTGACACCCGGCCACCGCGGTTGGCGGGCCGGAAGGAGGAAGCAGCAATGTCCAGCGGATCGCACGACGGGCGCGACGGCGCCCCGCAGCCGATGGTCGAGATCCTGACCGGGATCCCGCCCCTGGCGTGGCTCGTCGATCTCTCCGGGAGGCGCCGGTTCCTGGCCGGGCGTGGCGTCGACATCCGGCAGCTGTCGGGCCGCCTCGAGGTCAGCGAAGGGTGCTGGGAGGGGGCGTTCGCCACCTCGAGCATCGCCGAGGCGAGGCATCTCTTCGGCTCCGGCTTCGTCGTCGAGGGCAACGACGTCCGCTTCTGCGCCGCGGCCCATACGCTGGAGGCGCTCTATGCCTACCGGAACGGCGACCGGAGGATCGTCTCCAACTCGCTGGCGTTCCTGGTCAGGTACGCGGGAATAGCGCTCGATCCCGCGGTCGGCATCTGTCCGAAGGCCCTGACCATCGTGCAGGGGTTGAAGGCTTACGATCCGCTGATCTACCGCAAGGGCCGCGAGGAGATCTTCCGCCTCGCCCACTGCACCTTCCGCTTCGCGGCGACGGACATCGACCGGGCCGACAAGCCGCTGCCGCCGCGGTTCGGCGACTTCGCGGCTTACCGCGACTATGTGTCGGGGGTGCTTCGCGGCATGCGCGACAATGCCGCCGCGGCCGGCCGCAGGCGGCGCTACCGGATGGTGGCCAGCGTGTCGAGCGGCTACGATTCCTCCGCCGGCGCGGTCCTCGCCGCGGCGGCCGGCTGCGACAACGCCGTCACGCTGCGGACAGGCAAGCTCGGCACCGACGACTCCGGCCTCGCGGTGGCCGAAGCGCTCGGGCTTCGCTGCGTCGAGCGCGACCGCCGGATCGGGGGCGGCGGCGAGGCTCGCTTCCCGGAGGCGGATTTCATCGCCTCCTTCGACCCCGGCGACAGCGTGTTTTCCGCCTTCGCGGACCTGCTGCCGGGCACGCTGTTCCTGACCGGGCACCACGGGGACGGGCTGTGGGACGCGGACCTTCCGCCGAACGACTCGATCAAGCGCAAGGACACGAGCGGCATGGGACTGCACGAGTTCAGGCTGCGGACCGACTTCGTCACCGTGCCGCTGGTCTTCGTCGGCGCCACGCGTCACAGCGACATCCGGGAGATCTCGCGTTCCGGGGAGATGCGGCCGTTCGGAATCGGGGGAACCTATGATCGGCCGATCCCGCGGCGCCTGCTGGAGGAGGCCGGGGTTCCTCGCGAGCTGTTCGGCCGGAACAAGAACGCCGTCAACATCGAGCTGTTTCACGGCGAGCGCCAGATGACCGCGGCGTCCCGCCGGGACATGGAGACGTTTGTCGCGCGCCGGGCGCGATGGCCGCGCCGGGCGCAGGAGCGCATGTTCGACATGATCCGCTACGCGGCAGACGTCGGCCTCGGGCGCGTGGACAGCGGACTGTCACGGACCGTCAGCCGACGTCCGCTGCTCAACAAGCTGGCGAGGAGGGTCGACTGGCACCTGCGGCGCAACTGGGGCTTCCGTGGGCGCCCCTATTTCAACTACGTGCTGATCTGGGCGCTCACGCGCGTCGGTGAGCGCTATGCCTCTGCGACTGCCCGGCCCGCTCCGGGCAGCCATGCGGACGCGGCGGTGCTCGGCGCCGCGTAGCTTCCCGGCTCAGCCGCGCCAGGAGCGGACCGGGCCGCAGTCCATGTGCACGAAGTTGGAGCGATGGTAGATGCCGACCCCGCCGCCGTTGCAGGCGAAGGCGGCGCCCGAGATCTGCTTGACCGAGCGGCTTTTCAGCCGCACGTCGGCGGCCATGGCGCGCAGGTGGTAGGAATGGCTGGCGGCGCCCTTGAGCATGCGGTTGGTCTGCGGCGTGCGATAGCCGGAGATCATCAGGTACGGCTCGGACGTGTCCATCATCCCGAGCGTCGCGGCGAGGTTGTCGACGTTGCGGGCGTCGTACTTCATCACCTGGTTCTGCCGCCAGTCGCGCATGAAGTAGCTGATCTCGGTCAGCGCCTCCGGCACGTAGCGGCCATCGACGTAATAGATCGCGTCGATCGACTCGCCGGTTCGCTGGCTGTACATGCGGATGCGGCGGATATCCCCCGCGCCCCTCAGGAAGCCGGGAGCCCTGGCGTAGACGGGTGCTGCCACGGCGGCGCAGAGGCCGGCGAACACCCCACCCAGCACCATCCGGCGCGACGGCCGGATCTCATCGTTGTCCATTGGATCACTGCCTCGATCTTTTGCCTGTCCGAGCGACTTGTTTTCCGCGCCCCTGTGATTGTGATGCCACGGCAAAGCGGTTCCTCCAAGCGCCGCGTGGTCGAATTCCGATCTTTCGGCGGATTTCCGCGCAGGATCGGTATAGCGCCGCCTTTCGCTTGAATTGGTGAATTCTTCGTTAATAGGGGCCCGGCTTGTCGCCGGCGGCCGCAACCGGTACAGTCAAGAAAAAACCAGAGCAGTTTCGCGAGGCAGGCATGCGATCGACCAAGAGTGCCCGATATCTTTCTGCCGTTCTCGCCGCGGGTCTTGCGACGCCGGCGCTGGCGCAGGAGGCGGCGCCGATGCCGCCCGCCGACGTTCCGGCCGCGGTGGCGGTGCCGGCGGCGCCGACGCTGACGCCCGAGGCTGCGGCCTTCAAGGCGGCGCTGGCGGCCGAGCTTGCGGCGCTCGATCCCGACGAGCGCGAGGCGATCGACGGCTTCTTCGCCGCGCGCGCCTATGCGCCGTTCTGGACCGAGGCGGCGACGCCGCGTGCCACTGATCTCATCGCCGCGGTCTCCGACGCGGCCGCGCAGGCGCTGCCCGTCGAGCGCTACGATCCGGAGGCGCTGGCGACGCTCTTTGCCGAGGGCACGCCGATGGCGAGCGCGGCCGCGCGCGAGGTGGCGGCGTCGCGGAGCTTCCTCGCCTTCGCCCGCGACCTCTCGGGCGGCATCGTCCGGCCCGCGGCGGTGGCGCCGGAATACGTCGACCGCAAGCCGCAGCGGCCGGCGCCGGCCGTGCTGATGGCGCGGCTCGGCGCCGAGCCGGTGGCCGGGCTCCTCCACGCGCTGCAGCCGCAGAGCCCCGACTATGCGCGGCTGATCGCCGAGAAGGCACGGCTCGAGACGCTGGCGCAGGGCGCCTCCTGGGGCCCCGAGGTCAGCGACGGGCCGACGCTGCATCCGGGCGAGGCGGGGCCGCGCATCGCGGAGCTGCGTGGCCGGCTGGCGCGGCTCGGCTATCTCGCGCCGACCTCCGAGGCGGCGAGCACCGCCTTCGACGCCGATCTCGTCGCGGCCATCGAGCAGTTCCAGCGCGACTACGGCCTCAACGACGACGGCGTGGTCGGCGGGCTGACGCTCGAGGCGCTGAACGCGCCGGCGGAGACGCGGCTCGCGCAGGTGGCGGTCAACCTCGAGCGGATGCGCTGGATGCCGAAGGATCTCGGCGCGCGCTACCTCTGGGTCAACATCCCCGACTTCACCGTGCGGCTCGTCGAGGACGGGCGCGAGGTCTGGCAGTCGAAGGTGGTGGTAGGCAAGACCCACGTCACCGAGACGCCGGAGTTCGACGGCACGGTGCGCTACATGGTGGTCAATCCGACCTGGCACATCCCGGACTCGATCGCGATCCGCGACTACCTGCCGAAGCTGCAGCGGAACCCGATGGTGCTGAAGAACCAGGGGATTGACCTGATGACCCGCGGCGGCACGGTCATCAACCCCAAGCTCGTCGACTTCACCCAGTACACGCCGGAGAACTTCCCGTTCCGCATCAAGCAGCGGCCGTCCGACGACAATGCGCTCGGCCAAGTCAAGTTCCTGTTCCCGAACCACTTCTCGGTCTACATGCACGACACGCCGCACCGGGAGCTGTTCGCGCGCGACGTCCGCGCGTTCTCGAACGGCTGCATCCGGCTCGAGAAGCCGGTCGAGCTCGCGCACATCCTCCTGACCGGGCAGGTGCCCGACCCGGCCGCGTCCTATGACGCCATGCGCGCGATGGGCAAGGAGCGGACGGTGACGCTGGAGCGGACGGTGCCGGTGCACATCGTCTATCGCACGGTGTTCTTCGAGCCCGACGGCACGGTGCGGTTCCGTCCGGACGTCTATGGCCGCGACGCGACGGTCTTCAAGATGATGCAGACGGCCGGGGTGACTTTGCCGGCTGCGCAGGGCTGAGGCATCGGCTATAGCGGTCGGGTCAGCGACCCGACCGGAGGCCCGCCCGTGACCACCCCCGCGATCAGCATTGCCGAGCTCGCCCGCGCGCTCGGCGCCGAGGCGGCGGGCGACGCCGGGCTCAAGGTGCGCGCCGCCGCGGAGCCGGCGAGCGCCGGGCCCGACGAGATCGCGC
>JBDHSS010000160.1:0-6865 GCA_039808205.1 Paracoccaceae bacterium
CGCTCGCCGGTCAGGAGGAAGTTCTTCATCACCTGCTGGGTGATCGTCGAGGCGCCGCGCAGCCGCCCGCCGTGCACGCCCGCGTCGTAGAGCGCGGCGATGATGCCGCGCGGGTCGAAGCCGTGGTGGCTGTAGAAGTTCTTGTCCTCGGCGGAGATGAACGCCTGCTTGATCTGCTCGGGGATCTCATCCACGGGGGTGAAGATCCGCCGCTCGCGGGCGAACTCGTCCATCAGCGCGCCCTGGCCCGAGTAGATCCGGCTGAGCGTCGCCGGCTCGTAGCGCTCGAGCTGGGCGGTGTCGGGCAGGTCCTTGCCGTAGATCTGGATCACCGCCGCCAGCGCGGCGAGCGCCATGATCGAGCCGATCGCAAGCCAGCTGAACAGAAAGCCGAAGAATCTGAGGATCAGGCGCAGCAACGATTCGGACCTTGCATGAGACGCGCGCGAGCCTATCGGAGCGCGTGCACCAGGTCAAAAAACGCCTTCGTCAGGCGGAGCGGAACGTTGCGCACCATCGGCGCGCAGCAGTTCAGCCGCGCAGCGCGAGGACGGCGCCGGAGGCCACGAAGGCGAGGCCGAGGAGCCGCAGCGGGCTCGCGGTGCGGATGGCGAGCCCGAACAGGCCGAAGTGGTCGACGAGCGTCGCGCCGAGGAGCTGGCCCGCGACGACGCAGGTGGCGAAGACGAGCGCGCCGGTCACCGGCGCGATGACGACCCCGCCGGCGACAAAGATCGTGCCGACGAGGCCGGCGAGGTAGATCCACCACGGCACCGAGGCGAGCGCGGCGCGGCTGAGATCGCCGCGGCCGCTGACGAGCACCATCACCACCGCGCCGAGGAAGGCGACGAGGATCGAGATGCCGGCCGCGCCGAAGGCGCTGCCGATGGCGCGGGCGAGCACCGCGTTCATCAGGGGCTGGATGGCGACGAGCACGCCGAGGCCGACCGCGGCCGCGAGATAGGAGAAGATCTGCATCCGTCCGCTTAGCACGGCGGCGACGCGGCCGGGACCCCCGCGGCCGGATGCAGCGCCTTCGGGATTTCGTTGAAGATCACGCGGCGGCCATCTCCGCGAGGATGGCGCGCGCGGCGGCGGCCGGGTCGTCGGCGGCCCAGATCGGCCGGCCGACGACAAGGTGGTCGGCGCCGCCGGCGAGCGCGGCGGCCGGGGTGGCGATGCGCTTCTGGTCGCCGGCCTCGGTGCCGGCGGGACGGATGCCGGGGGTGACGATGCACTTGCCGGCGGCCTCGGGCAGCGCGCGCAGCGCCGCGGCCTCGCGCGGCGAGGCGACGATGCCGTCGGCGCCGGCGGCGAAGGCGCGGCGGGCGCGCTCGAGGACCAGCGCCTCGACCGGGCCTGGCGCCATGAGCGCGTCGTCGAGGTCGGCACGGTCGAGCGAGGTCAGCACCGTGATGGCGAGGATGCGGGTCGGCGCCGCGCCACGACCGGCTGTGGCGGCGCGGACCACGTGCGGGTCGCCGTGCACGGTGAGGAAGTCCGGCGCAAGCGAGGCGACGAGGCCGCGGGTGGCGGCGGTGACGGTGGCGCCGATGTCGAAGAGCTTCATGTCGAGGAAGACGCGCTTGCCGTCCGCCTTGAGCGCGCGGGCGAGCTCGAGGCCGCCGCTGGCGAGGAGGCCGAGGCCGATCTTGTAGAAGCCGACCTCCGGTCCCAGCCGCGACACCAGGCGGGCGGCGGCGGCGGCATCGGCAAGGTCGAGGCCGACGATGAGGCGGTCATCGGACATGGGGCTCCTCGGGCGGCTGTGGCTGCGCCCCTTGCTCCGGGCGGGCGCCGGTGTCAACCGGCGGTCGGATGCGGCGCCTTCCGGGCGGCTAGATCCCCGAGCGCAGCCGGTCGACCAGCTGCTCCAGCATGGCGTCGCAGGCGGCGATCTGGTCGAGGGAGACGAACTCGTCCGGCCGATGGCCCTGCGCCATGTCGCCGGGGCCGCAGACCACGGTCGGCACGCCGAGGAGCGTGGCAAAGAGCCCGCCCTCGGTGCCGTAGGCGACCTTGGTGGGCGGTCCCGCGCCGAGCTCGCGGGCGAGCGCGACGAGCGGCGCGGCGGGCGGCGTCGCGAGCCCCGGATAGGCGTTGACGACCTCGAGCGCGATCGCCGCCTCGGCCGCCGTGGCGCGCGCGGCGGCGACGAGGGCGTCGGCGTCGGTGCGGAGCCCGGCGAGGATCGCGGCGGGATCGTCGGCGGCGAGGTTGCGGATCTCGAAGTCGAGCTCGGCGCGGCCGGGGACGATGTTGAGCGCGACGCCGCCGGCGATCCGGCCGACGTGCAGCGTGGTGTAGGGCACCGCATAATCGTCGTCGCGGGCACCGTGCGCTTCCAGCGCCGCCTGGCGCACGCGGATCGCCGCCATCAGGTCGCCGGCGAGGTGCAGCGCGTTGAGCGCGAACGGCGCCAGCGCCGAGTGGCCCTCGCGGCCGGTGCAGGTGGCGCGGATCGCGGTCTTGCCCTTGTGGCCGGTGGCGACGCGCAAGGCGGTCGGCTCGCCGACGATGCAGGCGGCGGGGCGGACCCCGGCCGCGGCCATGGCGGCGATGAGCGGGCGCGCGCCCACGCAGCCGATCTCCTCGTCCCAGGAGAGCGCGAGGTGGAGCGGCGCCGCGAGATCCACCGAAGCGGCGCGGGCGGCGGCGCGCAGCGCGCAGGCGACGAAGCCCTTCATGTCGGCGGCGCCGCGACCGTAGATCCGCCCGTCCGCCTCGCGCGCCACGAAGGGGTCGGCGCTCCACGCCTGCCCTTCCACCGGCACCACGTCGGTGTGGGCGGAGAGGAGGACGCCGGCGCGGTCGGCCGGGCCGATGGTGGCGAAGAGCCCGGCCTTCTGCCCGGTGGCGTCGTGGACGAGCGTGGTGGCGACGCCGCTGGCGGCGAGGCCGTCGCGCACCCAGTCGACGAGCGCGAGGTTCGACGCGGCGCTGACCGTCGGGAAGCCGATCAGCCGCGCGAGGATCGCCGGGCTCGCGAGCTCGCGCATCTCAGTGCGCGGCGGCCCAGCTGACGCCCGAGCCCGCATCGACGACGATCGGCACGTCGAGGGCGACGGCCGGCAGTGCCGCGCCGGCCATCACCGCCCGCACCGCCGTGGCGGTCTCGTCGGCGGCGTCCTCGGCCACCTCGAACAGGAGCTCGTCGTGCACTTGCAGCAGCATCCGCGCCGGCAGGTGGGCGATCGCGTCGGGCACCCGGATCATCGCGCGGCGGATGATGTCGGCGGCCGAGCCCTGGATCGGCGCGTTGATCGCGGCGCGCGAGGCAAAGCCGGCATGCGGACCCTTCGCGTTGATCTCGGGCGTGTGGATGCGGCGGCCGAACAGCGTCTCGACGTGGCCGTGCACCTTGGCGAAGGCGATCGTACGGTTCATGTACTCGCGGATGCCGGGGAAGCGCTCGAAGTAGGTGTCGATGAAGCGCTGGGCGTCCGCGCGCGGGATGCGCAGGTTGTTGGAGAGCCCGAACGCCGAGATGCCGTAGATGACGCCGAAGTTGATCGCCTTGGCCTGGCGGCGCACGTGGGCGGGCATCCCCTCGATCGGCACGCCGAACATCTCGGAGGCGGTCATCGCGTGGATGTCGAGGCCGTCGCGGAACGCCTGCTTGAGCGCGCCGATGTCGGCCATGTGGGCGAGGATGCGGAGCTCGATCTGGCTGTAGTCGAGCGAGAGCAAGACGTTGCCCGCCTCCGCGACGAAGGCCTCGCGGATCTGGCGGCCCTCCTCGGTGCGGACCGGGATGTTCTGCAGGTTCGGGTCGGTCGAGGCGAGCCGGCCGGTGGCCGCGCCGGCGATCTGGTAGGAGGTGTGCACGCGCCCGGTCTCGGGGTTGATCGCCTCCTGCAGCGTGTCGGTGTAGGTCGACTTGAGCTTGGAGAGCGCGCGCCAGTCGAGGACGCGCGCCGGCAGGTCGTGGCCCTGCGCCGCCAGCTCCTCGAGCACGTCGGCGCCGGTGGCATAGGCGCCGGTCTTGCCGCGCTTGCCGCCAGCCAGGCTCATCTGGTCGAACAGCACCTCGCCGAGCTGCTTCGGCGAGCCGATGTTGAACGGGCCACCGGCGAGCGCATGGATCTCGGCCTCGAGTGCCGCCATCCGCTGGGCGAAATCGCCGGAGAGCCGCGACAGCCGCGCGCGGTCGACGCGGACGCCGTGGCGCTCCATCGCCGCCAGCACCGGCACCAGCGGCCGCTCCAGCGTCTCGTAGACACGGGTCACGCGGGCGAACGGCAGCTTCGGCTTCAGCGCGTCCCAGAGCCGCCAGGTGATCTCGGCGTCCTCCGCGGCATAGGGGGCCGCCTCGTCGATCGGCACCTCGCGAAAGCCGCGCGCCGACTTGCCACCACCGAGGAGCGGCTTGCGGGCGAGCGCCTGGTGGCCGAGGAACTCCTCGGCGAGCACCTCGCGGCCGTGGCCGTGCAGGCCCGCGTGCAGCGCGTAGGAGACGAGCATGCTGTCGTCGAGCGGCGCGAGGCGGATGTCGTGCCGGGCGAGAAGCTTGACCGCGCGCTTGACGTCGTGGCCGATCTTCAGGATCGCCGGCTCCTCGAGCACCGGCTTCAGCCGGGCGAGCGCGTCAGCGAGCGGGATCTGGCCTTCGGCGGCGAAGAGGGTGCCGGCGGCGCTGACGTGGCCGACCGGCAGGTAGGCGGCGGCGCAGGGACCGATGGCGAGCCCGATGCCGACGATCTCGCCGCGCACCTCGTCGGCGGAGGTCGCCTCGATCGACAGGGCGACAGTACCGCGCTCGGGGATGCGCGCGAGGAAGGCGTCGAGTGCGGCCGCGTCGCGCAGCGCCTCGTAGGCGGTGCGGTTGATCGGCGGGATCGGCGGCGGCTCGACCGCGCCCTTGCCGCGCACGTCGGCGGCCGCGGGCGGCGGCGCAAAGCCCGCGGCGTCGCCGATGACCGGCGGCGCGACCCCGAGCTTCTGTGCGACACGCGCGGCCAGGGTGCGGAACTCCATCACCGCGAGGAAGTCGAGCAGCCGCACCGCATCGGGCTCGCGCACCCCGAGCGCGTCGAGCGCATCGGGCACCGCCACGTCGCGGCGCAGCGTGACGAGGTCGCGCGAGATGCGGATCTGGTCGGCGTGACCGATGAGGGTCTCGCGGCGCTTCGGCTGCTTGATCTCGCCGGCGCGGGCGAGGAGCGCGTCGAGGTCGCCGTACTCGGTGATGAGCTGCGCCGCCGTCTTGATGCCGATGCCGGGCGCGCCGGGGACGTTGTCGACCGAATCACCGGCGAGCGCCTGCACGTCGATCACTCGCTCGGGGCCGACGCCGAACTTCTCGATGACCTCGTCGGGGCCGATCGGGCGGTTCTTCAGCGTGTCGAACATCTCGATGCCGGGCGCGACGAGCTGCATCAGGTCCTTGTCGGCCGAGACGATGGTCACGCGCCCGCCCGCCGCTGCGGCTTCGGTCGCATAGGTCGCGATGATGTCGTCGGCCTCGAAGCCGTCGAGCTCGATGCAGGACAGGTTGAAGGCGCGCGTCGCCTCGCGGATCAGCCGGAACTGCGGCTTAAGGTCGTCGGGCGGTTCGGGGCGCTGGGCCTTGTAGAGCGGATAGATGTCCTTGCGGAAGGTCTGCTCGGACTTGTCGAAGACGACGGCGACGTGGGTCGGCGCGTCGGGCCCCTTCGTCTCCTGCAGCATCTTCCAGATCATGTTGCAGAAGCCCGCGACCGCCCCGACCGGCAGGCCGTCCGACTTGCGCGTCAGGGGCGGCAACGCATGGTAGGCGCGGAAGATGAAGCCCGAGCCGTCGATCAGGTGCAGGTGGCTGCCCCTGGCGAAGGCGGTCACTCAGTGGCCCTCGTGGCCGGCGCCGGGCTTCAGCACATACCGCTTGTCGCAGTAGCCGCATTCGACGAAGCGCTTGTCCGGGTCGATCTGCAGCCAGACACGCGGGTGGCCGGCGGCGCCGCCCCCGCCGTCGCAGGCGATGCGGGTCGAGGTGACTTCGATGATCTCGGGCGCTGGCGCTGCCATGGGTCGCTCCGCTCGGGTGGGCGTCGTACAGGTCTTTAGCCTGTGGCGGTGGCGGTGGGCAATGCCTGCACCAAGCTCGGTCAGGCGTTCTCCACCATGCGCTCGGCGGCGGCGAGGTCGACCGAGACGAGCTGGCTGACGCCCTTCTCGGCCATGGTGACGCCGAAGAGCCGGCTCATCCGCGACATGGTGACCGCGTGGTGGGTGATGACGAGAAAGCGCGTGTCGGTGCGGCCGACCATCTCGTCGAGAAGGTCGCAGAACCGCGTCACGTTGGCATCGTCGAGCGGCGCGTCGACCTCGTCGAGCACGCAGATCGGCGCCGGGTTGGCGAGGAACACCGCGAAGATCAGCGAGAGCGCGGTCAGCGTCTGCTCGCCGCCCGAGAGCAGCGACAGCGTGGCGAGCTTCTTGCCCGGCGGCTGGCACAGGATCTCGAGGCCCGCCTCGAGCGGATCGTCGCTCTCGACGAGCACGAGGTTGGCCTCGCCGCCGCCGAACAGGCTCTGGAACAGCGCGCCGAAGTTGCGGTTGACCTCGTCGAAGGCGGCGAGCAGCCGCCCGCGGCCCTCGCGGTTGAGGTTGGCGATGCCGTGGCGCAGCTTGGCGATCGCCTCCTCGAGGTCGGCGCGCTCGCGGCCGAGGGTGTCGGCCTCCTCCTTGAGCTCGCGGGCGTCCTCCTCGGCGCGCAGGTTCACGGCACCCATGCCGTCGCGCGCGCGACGCAGGCGCTCGACCTCGGCCTCGAGCGCGGCCGCGGCGGGGATCGCGTCGGCGGCGGTGGCGAGGCTCGCGAGGAGCGCCTCCGGGTCGCGGCCGGTGTCGGCGGCCAGCCGCTCGGCGGTCTCGGCGGCGCGTG
>JBDHSS010000161.1:0-6861 GCA_039808205.1 Paracoccaceae bacterium
CTCGGCGCGCGAATGGCCGAGGCCGCGGCGGCCTGGGCGGCGGCCGAGGGTGCCGCGACGCTCGAGCTCGCCGTGACCCGCGCCAATGCCGCGGCGCTGGCGCTCTACGCGCGCCTCGGCATGGCCGAGGCAGGCGCCTATCACTACCGCGTCGCGCCCGCCTGAGGCGTCGGCAGGAAGCCGGGCCGTTCGGCCCGCTCGCCGGCTTCGGTGCGGCCGCCGCTGATGACCGCGAAGAGCCGCGGGGCCTTGCGCTGCAGAAGGCGTCCCGCGGCGACGAGGCCGGTGATCGTCAGGCTGACGGTGACGAGATAGAGCGCGATCTGCGCCGTCTCCGACGCCGGGTCGATCAGCCGCCCGAGCCCGAGCTTCAGGAACAGGATCGGCGGGTAGTGCGCGCAGTGGACGAAGAAGGCGAGGTAGGAGTTGCGCTGCGCCCAGCTGGCGAGGCGGGTGTCGAGCACCAGCGCCGCGGCGTTCCAGACCGCCAGCGCGCCGAGGATGCGCATGGCCCCGGTGGCGATGTCGAAGTCGAGCCCGGCGCTGCGTCCGACAAGCCACGGCGCCAGCGTCCGCGCCATCGCCGCCGCGAGGAAGAGCACGAAAACCGGCAGGATCCAGCGGCGCGGCAGCTCCGGGCGCAGCCCGTGCATGGCGCAGGCCGCACCGAAGCAGAAGAAGAGCAGCACGTCGAGCCGGTGGAAGATCACCAGCTGCCAGTCGAGGATCCAGAGCGGCACGAGTGCTGCCAGCGTCAGCCACGGCAGCCGGCCCATGAGCAGCCAGATCAGCGGGCTGACCGCCACCGTCAGCATCAGGTCGCGGACGAACCAGAGCTGGAAGGCGACCTGGGTGCGGTTGATGCCGAGGATCGCGTCGCCCCAGGTGCGCAGGAAGCTCTGCTCGGGCGAGAAGAACACCGCGAAGAGCGCCGGGTTGGCCAGATGCGCCGCATAGGCGATCAGCGCGAAGCCGGTGCCCCAGATCAGGAACGGGATCCCCAGCGAGCGGACGCGGCGGCGCATCTTGCGCGCGAAGTCCGGCGCGCGTTCGGCCGAGGCGCCCTGGAAGAACAGGAAGCCCGAGATCGCGCTCATCGCCGGCACGGCGGTGAAGCCGACGTAGAGCACGAAGGAGATCAGGATCGAGGCCACCGGCAGCGGCTGCCCCTGAAAGCCGCGATAGGGCGAGAACGGCGAGGCGTAGACCCCGCCATAGTGCAGGAAGACGAGCGCGAGCACGAGCGCGAGCCTGAGGAAGGCGATGCGATGGCGGTCGAGCTCGGAAAGCGCGCGCGGCGGCGCGGCGCGCCGGACGGGCATCGGCTGGGCGGGCGCTGCGCAAGCAGCGGCGTCGGTGGGCATTGCGGGCTCCGAGGAACGGCAACTGGAACGGGGACGCCGACGGGAACGGCGCCGTCAGGCGACGGCGCCTTGCGGCGGAACGGTGGAGATCAGGCGCGTTCCAGTCGCGGCGGGGCCAGCTCGGGCGCGGTCGCGCGCGACGGCGGCGCGCGCGCGGCGGCGGGCGGGGCGCTCATGAGGAGGCTCTGGCGCCGCACCGGCACGGGCGCGGCGACCGGAAAGCCCGAGAGCTCGCTGTGGGTGCAGCCGCCCGGGAAGATCGCGACCTTGCAGTGACTGGTGCGCTGATCGGCGTCGGTCTCCGACGCGGGAGCATCCGCGAGGTGGTCGATCGCGGCGTCAAGACGG
Source organism: Paracoccaceae bacterium (assembly GCA_039808205.1). GTDB lineage: Bacteria > Pseudomonadota > Alphaproteobacteria > Rhodobacterales > Rhodobacteraceae > Amaricoccus. The sequence continues at coordinate 1,713 of JBDHSS010000161.1, forward strand.
AGGATCGAGGCATGCGCGAGCCCCGCACCCGCCCCCGACAGCGAGACGAGCAGCGCCAGTCCGAGGAGGAGGCGCCAGGCCGCGCCGTCGATCGCTCGCCAGATCCGCATCGAAAAGTTCGTCACCCCCAGCCGCTGCGCTCAGGGTTACAGAAACCGGCGCCAGAGGCAACCGGCCGTCGCGCCAGCTTGGCGGGAGATCGCCGGGTTTCCGGAGAAACCGACGGGGACAAGCCATTGCAGGCGGGCTTTCCGCCGGCGCTCGCGGGTTCGTGACCGCCCCGCGGTCAGGCCGGCCAGCTGTCGGGGCCGCAGCCCTTGAAGTGGTCGACGAGGAAATCGATGAAGGCGCGCAGCTTCGGCTGCGGGAACCGGCCCTGCGGGTGCACGGCGTAGATGCCGAGCGGATCGGACGGGCGTTCGGCCAGCACCTCGACCAGCCGTCCCGCGGCGAGCGCGTCGCCGATCATGAACGACGGCACTTGCGTGATGCCGACGCCGGCCTCGGCCGCCTTCATCAGCGCCTCGCCGTTGTTGACGGTGAGCCGCCCACCGACCCGGATCTGGCGCTCCTCGCCGGACGGCGTCTTGAGCCGCCAGAAGTTCCCGGTGGAGAGCTGGGAATAATGCAGGAGCTGGTGATCGGCCAGATCGTCGATCGAGCGCGGCGTGCCGGCGGTAGCGAGATAGCCGGGGGCGGCCACGATCAGGCTGCGCGCCTCGGCGAGCTTGCGGGCGCGCAGCGAGGAGTCGGCCAGCGTGCCGATGCGGATCGCGAGGTCGAAGCCTTCGGCGACCAGCTCGACGAAGCGGTCGTCGAGCACCATGTTCACGTCGACCTCGGGATAGGCGCAGAGGAACGACGCGACCGCCGGCGCCACCTGCCGGATGCCGAAGTTGATCGGCGCCGAGACCCGCAGCGAGCCCTTCGGCGTCGCTTGCATCGCGGTCACCATGCTGTCGGCTTCCGCCGCGTCGGTGAGCACGGTGCGCGCGCGGTCGTAGTAGGCGAGCCCGACCTCGGTCGGGCTGACGCGGCGCGTGGTGCGATTGAGGAGCCGCACCGCAAGGCGCGCCTCGAGGGCGGAGACATGCTTGGAGACCGCCGACTTCGACAGGCCCATCTTGCGCGCGGCATCGGTGAAGCCGCCGTGGTCGACCACCTGGACGAAGGCTTCCATCTCGGTCAGACGGTCCATTTCGGGCGCTCTCGTTTCCGCTTCGGGAACGCTAGGCGGAAATTCGCGGAATTGTCAAAGCCAGCGCGCAACAAGGCGCGCGGCTGGGCGCCTTTCAGCCGGAGCAGGTCATCAGCTGCTTCTGGTAGATCGTCGCCCAGTTCTCCACGTCGCGGGCGACGCCCGGCAGCCAGGACTTGCCGCGATAGCTGCCGCGGGCGTACCCCGCCTTGCCCTCGTGATAGGCGAGATACTGGTTGTAGGCGTCGCCAAGCGGCACGCCGTTCACCCGCGCGTTCGAGTTCATGTACCAGCCGATGAAGTCGGAGCTGTCGGCGAAGTCGCCGCGATCGGCGCTGCGCCGGCCGGTCTCCTTGAGGTAGCCGTCCCAGGTGCCGTCGATCGCCTGCGCGTAGCCGTAGGCGCTCGACAGCGGCACGTCGCGCGAGAAGATGCCGCTGCCGACGCGCCGGGTCGGCTGCGCGTCGTAGCGGAAGCTCGACTCGCGCGCGATGGTGGCGAGCTGGATCGCCACCGGCACGCCCCATTTTTCCTCGGTCTTGCGCATGGCGGCGAACCAGCCGGGCTTCTCGCTCTGCATCCGGCAGGCGTCGACCACCGTCGTCGGCGGGGCTTCGCTGCCCGAGCACCCCGACAGGAGCACCAGCGCAAACGTGGCGAGAAGGGCGCGACGGCGCCCGCGTCCGTAACCTGCCTTCATCTCACTGCTCGCGTGTCTTGCCGCACGTCGTGGGCGACAGTGTGCCAAAATCGGGTCAGCAAGCCAAGCGAAACGTCAGACGAAAAAGGCTAAAACCGCGCGAATGGACCGCGGTCGAACCGCTCGGCCGCTGCGCCCTCGAACGAGGCCGGCGCGACGGCATTCCGAGGGGCGTCGCGGCCGCGGGCGTTGCACATTTACCGCACTGCACCAAGGTGGGCGATCCCGTGCAGTGGACAGAAAGTCAACCGCGCTATATCATCGGTCGGTGATCGAGTTGCAGGTTTGCGCCGATGTTGCAGGTTTCAGCCAAGTTCTCGTTGGGGCAGGTGGTGCGGCATCGCATCCACCCGTTCCGTGGCGTGATCTTCGACGTGGATCCGACCTTCAACAACACCAACGAGTGGTGGGAGTCGATCCCCGAGGAAAGCCGGCCGCGCAAGGACCAGCCGTTCTATCACCTGCTGGCCGAGAACGAGACCTCGTATTATGTCGCCTACGTCTCCGAGCAGAACCTCGTCAGCGACGATTCCGGCGAGCCGGTGGACCATCCCGAGGTTTCCGAGATGTTCGGCGCGCTGCGCGAGGGCGGCCGCTACGATCTCGACGGCCATCTCCACTGACCGCCGCTCGGCGTTAGCCACGGCGCTCCGCCGCCCTTGCGCGAGCCGCGCCCTGCGGCCATGCTCTCGGGCATGATCGTGCATGGCGAGTTCGCCCCTCTCCCCAGCCCGTCCGACCCCGTCGCATTCCATCGAAGCGAGCTTTCGCTGATCCTTGCCGTCTACGGGCGGGCGGTGGCGGCGGGCATCTGGCGCGACTACGGCATCTCGATGCTGCGCGAGACGGCGATCTTCTCGATCTTCCGCCACAACGCCGAGCGGCCGCTCTATCGCATCGAGAAGCACCCGCGCCTCGCCGCGCGGCAGGGGCAGTATCATGTGGTCGCCATGGACGGCCGCATCCTGCGCCGGGGCAACGATCTGGCGCAGGTGCTGCGCGTGCTGGAGAAGGCGCTGATCCGGGCCGTGTGACGCCCGGGCGGTGCGGGCCCCGCGCTTGCCCGAAGGCGCGTCCGGGCGATAGAGCTTTCCCCGAGCCGGTCGCAGGACCGAGCGCAAGGGGACGCGCATGGATCACATTCTCGCCATCGACCAGGGCACCACGTCGAGCCGGGCGATCGTCTTCGACGCGCACCTCGCGGTCGTCGCCGTGGCGCAGCAGGAGTTCCCGCAGCACTTCCCCGACTCAGGCTGGGTCGAGCACGACCAGGCCGATCTCTGGTCGAGCGTCGCTGCCGTCGCCCGCGGCGCCATGGAGCGCGCCGGCGTGCGGGCGGCCGACATCGCCGGCATCGGCATCACCAACCAGCGCGAGACGACGCTGGTCTGGGACAAGGCGACCGGCGCGCCGCTCGGCCGCGCCATCGTCTGGCAGGACCGCCGCACCGCCGGGCTCTGCGCGCGGCTGCGCGACGACGGCCACGAGGCGATGGTGAGCGAGCGCACCGGGCTCCTGCTCGACCCGTACTTCTCGGGCACCAAGCTCAAATGGCTGCTCGATGCGCACGAGGGCGCGCGTGAGCGGGCGGCTCGCGGCGAGCTCCTGTTCGGCACCGTCGACTGCTATCTCATCTGGCAGCTGACCGGCGGGCGGGTGCACGCGACCGACGCGACCAACGCCTCGCGGACGCTGCTCTACGACATCCGCCGCGGCCGCTGGGACGAGGAGATCTGCGCGCTTCTCGGCGTGCCAATGGCAATGCTGCCCGAGGTGCGCGACTCGGCCGCCGACTTCGGCGTCACCCGCGCCGACCTCTTCGGCGGCGAGATCGCGATCCAGGGCGTCGCCGGCGACCAGCAGGCCGCGACAGTCGGGCAGGCCTGCTTCGCGCCGGGGATGCTGAAGGCGACCTACGGCACCGGCTGTTTCGCCGTGCTCAACACCGGCGCGGAGCCGGTCGCGAGCCGCAACCGGCTCCTCACCACCATCGCCTACCAGCTCGACGGCAGGCCGACCTATGCGCTCGAGGGCTCGATCTTCGTCGCCGGCGCCGTGGTGCAGTGGCTGCGCGACGGGCTCAAGGTGATCCGCACCGCCGCGGAGACGCAAGGTCTCGCCGAGCGCGCGGACCCGGCGCAGCGGCTCTACCTGGTGCCGGCCTTCACCGGCCTCGGCGCGCCCTACTGGGACCCCGACGCCCGCGGCGCGATCTTCGGGCTCACGCGCAACTCCGGGCCGGCCGAGTTCGCCCGCGCCGCGCTCGAGAGCGTTGCCTACCAGACGCGCGACCTCCTCGAGGCGATGCGCGCCGACTGGCCGGGTGCTGCCGACACCGTGCTGCGCGTCGACGGCGGCATGACCGCGAACGACTGGGTGCTGCAGGGCCTCGCCGACACGCTGGGCGCGCCGGTCGATCGGCCGAAGGTCCTGGAGACCACGGCGCTTGGCGCCGCGTGGCTTGCGGGAATGCGCGCGGGACTGTATCCGGGGCCGGCCGAATTCGCGAAAGCCTGGGCGCTCGACCGCCGGTTCGAGCCGCAGATGGACGCCGGACGGCGTGAGGAGAGGTACGCGGGCTGGCGCGACGCGGTACGTCGGACGCTGAGCGCGAGGTAGACGAGAGGATTTCCCAATGGCGGTCAAGGTTGCAATCAACGGCTTCGGCCGCATCGGCCGGAACGTGCTCCGGGCCATCATCGAGTCGGGGCGCACCGACATCGAGGTCGTCGCGATCAACGATCTCGGCCCGGTCGAGACCAACGCGCACCTGATCCGGTACGACTCGGTGCACGGCCGCTTCCCGGGCACGGTGACGGTCGAGGGCGATGCGATCGACGTCGGCCGCGGGCCGATCCGCGTCACCGCCGAGCGCGACCCCAAGACGCTGCCGTGGAAGGACGTCGACATCGCGCTCGAGTGCACCGGCATCTTCACCGACCGCGACAAGGCGGCGCTGCACCTCGAGAACGGCTCGAAGCGGGTGATCGTCTCGGCGCCGTCGAAGGGCGCGGACAAGACCATCGTCTATGGCGTCAACGACAAGGCGCTGACCAGGGAGGACCGCGTCATCTCGAACGCGTCCTGCACGACGAACTGCCTGGCGCCGGTCGCCTACGTGCTCAACAACGCGATCGGGATCGACAAGGGCTTCATGACCACGATCCACAGCTATACCGGCGACCAGCCGACGCTCGACACGCTGCACAAGGATCTCTACCGCGCCCGCGCCGCGGCGCTCTCGATGATCC
>JBDHSS010000162.1:0-6820 GCA_039808205.1 Paracoccaceae bacterium
GTGGTCGGACTCGAACCGACACTCCTTGCGGAAAGGGTGTTTGAGACCCTCGCGTCTACCATTTCGCCACACCCGCACGGGCGTCGCCGTCCTTACCCGCTTCCGCGCCGCGCGGGAAGCCTCGACGCCGCGGAATCAGCGTCCGCGGCGGCTCTGGGGCGGCCGGCCGTCGGCCGGCACGGTCCAGATGCGCTGGCAGTAGTCGCGGATCGCGCGGTCGGAGGAGAACTTGCCCGAGCGCGCAGTGTTCAGGATCGACATGCGCGTCCAGTGCGCGCGGTCGCGCCAGGCGGCGTCGACGCGGCGCTGGCAGGCGACGTAGTCGGCGTAGTCGGCGAGGACCAGAAACGGGTCCGACTGCCGCAGGTTGTCGACGATCGGACGGAAGAGATCGCTGTCGCCGCCGGCGAAGGCGCCGCTCGCGATGAGGTCGAGCGTTTCGCCGAGCTCGGGGTTGGCGGCGATCCGCGCCTCGGGCTGGTAGCCATCGCGCCAGGTCTGCGCGACCCCCTCGGTCGTGAGCCCGAACAGGAAGAAGTTCTCCGCACCGACCTCCTCGCGCATCTCGACGTTGGCCCCGTCGAGCGTGCCGATGGTGAGCGCGCCGTTCATCATGAACTTCATGTTGCCGGTGCCCGACGCCTCCTTGCCGGCGGTCGAGATCTGCTCGGAAAGGTCGGCGGCCGGATAGATCGCTTGCGCGTTCTTGACGTTGAAGTCGGGGAAGAACGCGACCTTCAGCCGCCCGGCCACCGCAGGATCGCGGTCCACCGCCTCGGCGACGCCGTTGACGAGCCGGATGATGAGCTTGGCCATGAAGTACCCGGGTGCCGCCTTGCCGCCGAAGACGAAGACCCGCGGGACGAGATCGAGGCCGGGGTCGCGGCGGAGGCGGTTGTAGAGCGTGACGATGTGCAGAAGGTTCAGGTGCTGGCGCTTGTATTCGTGGATGCGTTTGACCTGGATGTCGAAGAGCGCCGCGGGATCGGCGACGATGCCGGTGCGCTGCCGCAGCAGCCCGGCGAGCGCGCGCTTGTTCGCGAGCGTGACCGCCGACCAGCGGTCGTGAAAGCCGCGGTCGTCGGCCAGCGCCTCGAGGCCGCGCAGCCGCGCGAGGTCGGTCTCCCAGCCCGCGCCGACCGCGTCGGTCAGGAGCCTCGCCAGCGCCGGATTGCTGAGCGCGAGGAAGCGCCGCGGGGTGACGCCGTTCGTCACGTTGTGGAAACGGTCGGGCCAGAGGTCAGCGAAGTCCTTGAGCACCGTTTCGCGCAGCAGCTCGGAGTGCAGCGCCGCCACGCCGTTGACCGCGTGGCTGCCAACCGTGGCGAGGTGGGCCATGCGCACGCGCTTCTCGCCGCCCTCGGCGATCAGCGAGAGCCGCGCCACCAGCGCGTCGTCGCCGGGCCGGAGCGCGCGCACCTCGTCGAGAAAGCGGCGGTTGATCTCGTAGATGATCTCCAAGGGGCGCGGCAGCAGCTCGGCGAAGAGCGGCAGGCCCCAGGTCTCCAGCGCCTCCGGCAAGAGCGTGTGGTTGGTGTAGGCGAGCGTCCGCCGCGTGATGTCCCACGCCGGCTCCCACGCCAGGCCGCGCTCGTCGACGAGGAGCCGCATCAGCTCGGCCACCGCGATCGAGGGGTGGGTGTCGTTCATCTGCGCGGCGCAGACCTCGGGCAGCCGCTCGATCGGGTCGCCGCGGCGGTCGAGCAGCCGCAGGATGTCCTGCAGCGAGCAGGAGACGAAGAAATACTGCTGCGCGAGGCGCAGCCGGCGGCCAGCCGCCGGCTCGTCGTTGGGGTAGAGCACCTTGGTCAGCGTCTCGGACAGCACCTTCTCGCCGACCGCGCCGTAGTAGTCGCCGACGTTGAAGTCGCCGAGGTCGAAGGACTCGACCGCCTCGCTCTTCCAGAGCCGGAGCGTGTTGCAGGTGTCCTTGCGAAAGCCGATGACCGGCGTGTCGTAGGGCACGCCCTTGACCTGGTGCCCCGGCACCCAGCGCACGCGATAGCGGCCCTCGTCGTCGGTGAACGCCTCGGTGTGGCCGCGGAAGCTCACGTAGCGGCTCTCGTCGGGGTGGGCGATCTCCCACGGGTTGCCCTTCTGCAGCCACTTGTCGGTGACCTCGACCTGGGCGCCGTCACGGATCTCCTGGTCGAAGATGCCGAACTCGTAGCGGATGCCGTAGCCGATCGCCGGCACCTCGAGCGTTGCGAGCGAGTCGAGAAAGCAGGCCGCGAGCCGGCCGAGGCCGCCGTTGCCGAGGCCCGGCTCCTCCTCGCTGGCGACGAGCGCGTCGAGGTCCTGCCCGAGTGCTGCCATCGCCTCGCGCGCGGCCGCGGTGATCCCGAGCGCCTCGAGGTTGTTGCCGAGCTGCGGCCCGATCAGGAACTCGGCCGACAGGTAGCAGACGAGCTTGACGTCCTTGGCGGCGTAGCCCCGGACCGTTGCGACCCAGCGCTCCAGCATCCGGTCGCGCACGGTGTAGGCGAGCGCCATGTACCAGTCGCGCGGGTCGGCGATGTCGGGGAAGCGGCCCTGCAGGCAGACGAGGTTGTCGACGACGGCCTGCCGCAGCGCCGCGGCGTCGAGGCCGGTGCGGGTCTGGTCGCCAGCGGGCTGGGGCGCGGGCGTGGCCACCACCGCTATCCGGGCCAGACCCAGTTGGTGATCTCGTCGCGGTCGATGCCGTTCTCGTGCGCGTAGCCGAGGCTGTCGATGATCGCCCCCTTCATCTCCTCCTTGAGGTGGGCGGCGCGGGCGGCGAGGCCCGGCACCCGGTCGATCACGTCGACGACCAGCGTGAACCGGTCGGCCCCGTTCAGGATCGCGAGCTCGAGCGGCGTGTTGATGTTGCCGCGCTCCTTGTAGCCGTGCACGTGGATGTTGTCGTGGTTGGCGAACTTGTAGGCGAGCTTGTGGATCAGCCACGGGTAGCCGTGGAAGTTGAAGACGACGGGCTTGTCGCGGGTGAACAGGCCGTCGAAGTCGCGATGGCTCGAGCCGTGCGGGTGCATGCCGTCGAGCTGCATCTTGAACAGATCCACCACGTTCACGAAGCGCACCTTGAGATCGGGCAGGCGCTCGCGCAGGATCGCCGTCGCCGCCAGGGCCTCCTGCGTCGCCACGTCGCCGCATGAGGCCATGACCACGTCGGGCTCGCTGCCCTCGTCGTTGCTCGCCCGGCTCCAGATCCCCATGCCCTTGGCGCAGTGGACGATCGCCTCGTCGATGGTGGTGAATTGCAGGTGCTTCTGCTTGTCGGAGACGATGACGTTGATGCAGTCGGTCGAGCGCAGGCACTCGTCGGCAACGACGAGGAGCGTGTTGGCGTCGGGCGGCAGGTAGACGCGGGTGACGCTCGGGCTCTTGTTGGTCACGACGTCGATGAAGCCCGGGTCCTGGTGCGAGAAGCCGTTGTGGTCCTGCCGCCAGACCGTCGACGACAGCAGGATGTTCTGCGACGAGACCGGGGCGCGCCAGGGTACGTGGTTCTTGGAGATGTCGAGCCACTTGGCGTGCTGGTTGAACATCGAGTCGACGACGTGGGCGAAGGCTTCGTAGGTGTGGAAGAAGCCGTGCCGCCCGGTCAGGAGGTAGCCCTCGAGCCAGCCCATCAGCGTGTGCTCGGAGAGGATCTCCATGACCCGCCCGTCGCGCGCCAGCTCGCCGCCGTCCGCGTCCTCGGGCAGCATGTCGCCCATCCAGACCTTCTTGCTCGCCTCGTAGACCGCCTGCAGGCGATTCGAGGCGGTCTCGTCGGGGCCGAACAGGCGGAAGGAGTCCATGTTCTGCCGGATCACGTCGCGCAGGAACTCGCCGAGCGGCCGCGTGTTCTCGTGCAGCACCTTGCCCGCGTTCTCGACCGTCACCGCATAGTCGCGGAAGTCGGGCAACCGCAGCTCCTTGCGCAGCACGCCGCCGTTGGCGTGCGGATTGGCGCTGATCCGCCGCCGGCCCACCGGCGCCAGCGCCCTGAGCTCGGGGACGAGCCGGCCGTCGGCGTCGAAGAGCGTGTCGGGCTGGTAGCTGCGCAGCCAGCGATCGAGCAGTGCCAGCTTCTCGGGATTGCCGCGCACGTCCGAGAACGGCACCTGATGCGACCGCCAGCTGCCCTCGACCTTGTGGCCGCCGATCTCCTTCGGCCCAGTCCACCCCTTGGGCGTGCGGAGCACGATCATCGGCCAGCGCGGCCGCTCGGCCTCGGCCCCCGCGCGCGCCCGCGCCTGCACCGCGCGGATCTCGCGGGTCGCGGCATCGAGCGTCGCGGCCATGCGCTGGTGCATCTCCGCGGGGTCGGACCCCTCGACGAAATACGGCGTGTAGCCGTAGCCGGTGAACAGCGCCTCGAGCTCGTCGTGGCTGATCCGCGCGAGCACGGTCGGGTTGGCGATCTTGTAGCCGTTGAGGTTCAGGATCGGCAGCACCGCGCCGTCGCGCGCCGGGTTCAGGAACTTGTTCGAGTGCCAGGCGGTCGCCAGCGGGCCGGTCTCCGCCTCGCCGTCGCCGACGACGCAGGCGACGATGAGGTCGGGGTTGTCGAGCGCCGCGCCATAGGCGTGCGACAGGCTGTAGCCGAGCTCGCCGCCCTCGTGGATCGATCCCGGCGTCTCCGGGGTCACGTGCGAGCCGATGTGGCCCGGGAACGAGAACTGCTTGAAGAAGCGGCGCAGGCCCTCGAGATCCTCGCTCTTGTCGGGGTAGATCTCGGAATAGGTGCCCTCGAGGTAGGCGGGGCCGAGCACGCCGGGGGCGCCGTGGCCGGGCCCGGCCATGAAGACCACGTCTAGGTCGTCGCGCCGGATCACCCGGTTGAGGTGCGCCCAGACGAAGGAGAGCGCCGGGCTCGCGCCCCAGTGACCGAGCAGGCGCCGCTTCACGTGCTCGGGCTTCAAGGGCTCGCGCAGCAGCGGGTTGTCGATCAGGTAGATCATGCCGACCGACAGGTAGTTGCAGGCGCGCCACCAGCCGTCGATCAGACGCAGCTCCTCGGCGGAAAGCGGGGCCTGCCCGGCGGTCTCGGGGCTCGACATGCGGGGTCTCCCTTCCGGAGGCGTCAACGTCGCACCCTGCCGCCGCCGCCGCCGCGTCCTCCGCCGCCGGCGCGGCCCGCGCTGGCGCGTCCGCGGTTGCTCGACATCGAGGGCGAGCGCGACGGCTGCTGGAACACGTTCGCGCGCGACTGCGTCTTCGGCGCGGCGCTGCGGCTCACCTTCGGCTTCGAGACCGCCGCCGGCGCCTTGGGCGAGCGCGATTGCGTCAGCTCGCGCTGGCCGGTCGACGCGCGGGCCGGCCGCGAGGCGGGCAGGTTCGCGGTCGCGGCGCCCGTGCTCTTGCGCGTCGCGATCTTCTGCCGCGCCACGTCGCGGCTCGCCGGGTTCGAGATCGACGTCCGCGCGGCCGGCCGCCCGTCGGTACGCGGCCGCACGTCGGCGCGATTGGCGAGCGCGGCGCGATCGACCTGGGTGCGGCCGCTCTCGCCGATGCTGACGCGATTGCCGTTGCCGATCTGACCGTTGCCGATCTGGCCGTCGCCGATGCGATTGCCGTTGCCGATCTGACCGTCGCCGATGCGGTCGCCATTGCCGATCTGGCCGTCGCCGATGCGGTCGCCGGTGCCGATGTTGATCTCGTCGCGGTCGATGGTGATGTCGCCGCCGTCCCAATCGATGTCGTCGTCGCCGTCCCAGCCGTTCCAGTCGTCGTCGTCGAAGATCTCGTCGAGGATGATGGCGCCGCCGAGGATGATGCCGCCGGTGAGCAGCACGTCGTCCCAGTGGTCGTCATCGTGATAAACGATGTCGTCGTGGCCGTAGTGATAGACCGGCGGCCCGGCCACCGGGGTCGTGTAGACCACCTGGCTGTCGTAGGTCGGCACGTAGACGACGCCGGGGGTGGCCGGGGCGATCACGATCTTGTCGTTCACCTCCTCGACCTTCTGCGCCTCGTTGTCGACGAGATAGCCGTTCTCCTGCGCCTTGGCGCGCAGCGTCTGGATCGCGGCGAGCACCTCGTCGGTCTGGGCGACCACGGCCTCGCCGGCCTGCTCGGTCCAGTCGATGTGGTCGCTCATCCGCGTCACCAGGTCGGGGAAGCCCGCGGCAAGCTCGCGCACGCTCGGATCCCAGTCCTGAGCCGCCGCCATGGCCGCGCGGTCCGCGTCGGAGAGATCGGACGCGCCGGCGACGAAGCGCCCCGCCTTCACCACGTCGAGCGGGAAGGTGACGGCGACGAGCACCGGAGTCAGCACCGGGTCGGGGAAGAGGGCCACCGGGCCGAACAGCGTCTCCAGATCCGCCGGCGACAGCGGCCCCTCGGCCTTGACCACGGCCGCGATCGAGGCGGCCGCCGCCGCGGCCGCTTCCGGCGCCATGACCTTGCCCTCGAGGTCGACGCACGGGATGGTGATCGCGGTGCCGACGACCAGGTGCTCCGGGTCGCCGCCGAGCGCCTCGCGGTTGGCGTCGACGAGAACGCGATAGAGCATCGCGTCGCCATAGGCGCGCCGGGCGATCTTGCTCAGCGTGTCGCCGCGCGCGACCTGGTAGGGCGTGCCGCACTGGACCGAACCGTCGCCGGTCAGCGTCTGCGCCGCGGCGGGTGCCGCCATGCCGGCGGCGAGCGCGACGGCGGCGATCCCGCGCAGAAGGTGGCGGCAGGACGCCCTGCCACCCGATGCGGACGATCCTGAAAAGAGCATCTGTGCCAGACCCCTGGGTTCCCGCCGAGCGGGAGTGCAGGCTCGCATTCTAGGGTGACTCGTTTCTCGGGCGCAAGTTTCGTGCAGGTGTTCTACGCACCCGAACCTCGCCCGGCAGGGCTCGCG
>JBDHSS010000163.1:0-6795 GCA_039808205.1 Paracoccaceae bacterium
GCACGCCGAGCGTCTTGCCGGTGATCTCGGTGCCCATGAACTTCGATTTCTCCCACTTGCCGGCGCGGGTCGAGGCGTCGGCGGCGGGGATCTCGCGGGCGCAGGCGAACATCATCGCGATGGCGTGCTCGGCGGTGGTGATCGAGTTGCCGAACGGCGTGTTCATCACCACGATGCCCTTGGCGGAGGCGGCAGGAATGTCGACGTTGTCGACGCCGATGCCGGCGCGGCCGATGACGCGGAGATTGGTCGCCTTCTCGATCAGGTCGGCGGTCACCTTGGTCGCCGAGCGGATGGCGAGGCCGTCGTAGTTGCCGATGATCTCGGCGAGCCGGGCCTTGTCCTTGCCGAGCTGCGGCTGGAAGTCGACCTCGACGCCGCGATCCTTGAAGATCTGCACGGCGGCATCCGAGAGCTCGTCGGAAATGAGAACCTTGGGCATGGGTATGACTCCGGGATCGGCGGGCGCTGCCGGCCCGCCGGTGTCGGGAACGGGAGAGGGGTCAGGCGCGGGCGGCGGCGAAGGCCCAGTCGAGCCACGGCGTCAGCGCCGCGACGTCGGCGGCGTCGACCGTGGTGCCGCACCAGATGCGCAGGCCCGGCGGCGCGTCGCGATAGCCGGCAATGTCGTAGGCGACGCCCTCGGCCTCGAGGAGCTTGGTCATCGCTTTGACGAAATCGCGCTGCGCCGCCTCATCGCGGCCGGCGATGTCGGGGTCGACGATCCTCAGGCAGACCGAGGTGTTGGAGCGCGCCGCGGGCTCGGCGACGAGGTTCTCGACCCAGGGCGTCGCGTCGACCCAGGCCTGCAGCGCGGCGAAGCTCGCGTCGGCACGGGCGCGGGTGGCGGCGAGGCCGCCGATCCCCTCCATCCACTCGAGCGCGTCGATGGCGTCGGCCACGCAGAGCATCGACGGCGTGTTGATCGTCTCGCCGGCGAAGATGCCGTCGATGAGCTTGCCGCCCTTGGTCAGCCGGAAGATCTTCGGCAGCGGCCGCGGCGGGGTGTAGCTCTCCAGCCGCTCGACGGCGCGGGGGCTGAGGATCAGGATGCCGTGGCCGCCCTCGCCGCCCATCGCCTTCTGCCAGGAGAAGGTGGTGACGTCGAGCTTCGCCCACGGCAGGGCTTGCGCGAAGGCGGCGGAGGTCGCGTCGCAGAGCGTGAGCCCCTCGCGGTCGTCGGCGATCCAGTCGCCGCTCGGCACGCGGGCGCCGGAGGTGGTGCCGTTCCAGGTGAAGCACACGTCGGCGTCCTTGCGGACATGCGCGAGATCGGGAAGCCGGCCGTAGTCGGCGGCGAGCACGCGGGTGTCGGCGAGCTTCAGCTGCTTGGTGGCGTCGGTGGCCCAGCCCTGGCCGAAGCTCTCCCAGACCAGCATGTCGACGGGCCGCGCGCCCAGCATCGACCACATCGCCATCTCGAAGGCGCCGGTGTCGGAGGCGGGCACGATGCCGACCCTGTAATCGGCGGGGACGCCGAGGAGCCGCGCGGTGCGGTCGATCGCGTCCTTGAGCTGCGCCTTCGGCTTGGCGGCACGGTGCGAGCGGCCGAGGAACGCGCGCTCGGCGACCGCCTCGGCGCTCCAGCCGGGCCGCTTGGCGCAGGGGCCCGAGGAGAACTCGGGACGGCGGGGTTTGACGGTCGGTTTCGGGGCCGCCAGAACGGCGGCCTGGGGATCGCTCATCGGGTGAGCTCCACGTCAGGGCGATGTTCCTGAGTGCGCCCCGCTCGCCCTCATCGGGAACGCGCCCGAGGGCGCTGGTAGTCGATTTCGCCGTCTCTGCCAAGCGATTTTCGCCCGGGGACGTCCCGCGCGGATCACCGGCGATTAACCCACCCCGAAAATTCGCCCGCCGGCGGGGGCATGGCTTAAGCTGCGGGAAGGCCCGTCGAGTCGACGCTTGCCGCCTCGAAAGGGAGGCTTGGCATGCGTGCGCTCTGGATCGTCGTCGTGGGTGTCCTCGGCCTCGGGGCGGCGGTGCAGCCGGCCGCCGCGGGGACGGTGCCGGCGCGGCTCGATGCGCCGGTGTCGCTGGCCGCGCCCGATCAGGCGCTCTTCGGGGAGGCGGTGCTGCTCTATTCCAACGAGGTGCGGCGGGCGCACGGCCGGCCGGCGCTCCGGCTCGACGCCGGGCTGGCGCGCGCCGCGGCCGATCATGCGCGCAACATGGCGCGGCTGCGCACTCACGCCCACGTGCTGCCGGTGCGCGGCCAGCGTGACCTGTCGCAGCGCATCCACCGCCAGTCGCTGGAATTCCGGTTGGCGGCGGAGAACATCGCCCGCGACAAGGTGCTGCAACTCCTCGGCCGGCCGATCGCCATGGCGCACGACGGCTGCCGCTTCACCTACGGTGACACCCGCGCGCCGGTGCCGCCGCACACCTACGCGAGCCTCGCGCGGCAGGTGGTGGCGCGCTGGCTCGCCTCGCCGAAGCACCGGGCGTCGCTCCTGTCGGCGAACTACTCCCGCCTCGGCGCCGGGGTCGCGGTCGATCCGCAGGCGCCGGCGTGCGGGGATTTCTACCTGGTGCAGGATTTCGCGGACTGAGGCTCCAGAGAGCCCGGAATTTGACACGACGGTGCCGGTTCTCGACGGATTTGGCGCGTGACAAATCCGTCCGCATCCGACCCCCGGGGGCGGATGCGTCGCGACGCATCCGCCGGGTCGGACGCAGACGGATTGGCCCTGTCGGCGACACGTCACCCCCCTTCGGCTCTGCGCGTCCCGCGCTCCGCCGAACGGCCCGGCAAACGCAAGCGTTCGCCTGTCGGGCCGGGACTCGCTCCGGCCTTCGGCCGGAGCTTCGGTCGGGAGTGCCCGGCCTTGCCGGCGTCTTAAAGCGCGCGGAAGCGCGGGCCGTCGGGGCTGGGGTAGAAGAACGGCACCGGGTGATCGGCGTCGGGCGTCTCGGCGAGGGTCTCGATCTCGCCGAGGACGACGCCGGTGATGAACGGCAGCGGCAGGCGGCGCGCGTCATCGAGGTCGAGCCAGCGCAGGCCGCCGAGCTCGTCGCCGGCGGCGCTGAAGTCGTCGTCGACGCCGGCGATGTCGCTCGCCTCGGCGAGGAAGAAACGCGCGTCGAACCGGCGCGGCCGCCCCGGCGGGGTGATCGCCCGGAAGACGAAGCGCAGCGCCGCGCCGTTCGGCACCAGCCCCTCGGCGTAGAAGCCGCGCCAGCTCGGCGGCACGGCGCGCGAGGCGGCCGTCGGGTCGGGGCTGCCGAGCATCAGGCCGGTCTCCTCCCAGAGCTCGCGCACCGCGGCGCGCGGCAGCGCCGGCACGAGCTCGGGGGCCGTGTCGGCGGCGAGCCGGCGCAGCGTCGCGGCATCGGCCGGCACGTCGCCCTCGAGCAGCCGGTCCTCGGGGTCGACGGCGCCGCCCGGAAACACGAACTTGTCGGGCATGAACACCGCGGCGTTGCCGCGCTGGCCCATGAGCACCTGCGGGCCGGCGGCGCGCCGCCGCATCAGGATGATGGTGGCGGCGTCGCGGATGCGGTCGGCCGCGTCAGGTGCCGGGGACAAGCTCGTCGTCCTGCCGGCCGAAGCCGTACATGCGCTTGGCCCACTGCAGCCCGACGAAGACGCCCTTGAAACGCGGCAGCAGGTAGAGCGAAAGCCAGACGAAGACGATCGAGAAGCCGAGCGCCATCTGCCAGGCCTCGGGCCGGAACTCGGTAAAGACGAAGAGCATGAGCGGCGCCATCAGGTGCCCGGTGACGAGGATCGTCGCCCAGGCCGGGCCGTCGTCGGCGCGGTGGTGGTAGAGCTCGGTGTCGCAGGCGGGGCAGGTGCGCCGGACGGTCAGGAAACCGTCCATCATCTGCCCCTCGCCGCAGGCGGGGCAGCGCCGCGCCCAGCCGCGGCGGATCGCCGTGCCGGTGTCGCGCTCGGGGACGGCGGGGGGGTGGAAATGGCTCGCGTCGGTCATGCCGCTCACATAGGCGCTCGGGCGCGAAATTGCCAGCGACGGAATCGCCGCGAGAGCGCGTTCATCCCTGCAGCAACAGGCAAGGCAGGACGCACCTCATGACACGCATTTCCCACGTCGTCGCCGCGACCGCGCTGATCGGCGGCCTCGCGATCGCCGGCATCGCCTCGGCGCAGCCGATGGCCGGCCCGCGGGCGGGCATGGACGACCCGCACGCCGGCATGGACATGGACGGCCACGGCATGGGCATGGACGGGCACGGCCGCGGGCACGGGATCGAGATCGACTTCAAGGCGATCGACACCGACAACAACGGTTCGCTCAGCCGGGCGGAGCTGATGGCGCGCGCGACGGCGCGGATCGGCACCGCCGACACCAACGCCGACGGCTCGCTCGACAAGGCCGAGCTGATCGCCGCCTTGCCGATGCCGTCGGGCGCGCTGATGGGGGTGTTCGCGGAGAGCCCGGCCGAGCGCGTGGCCGAGCGGATCCTCGCGATCACCGGCAACACCGAGACCGGCAAGGTCGAGGTCCGCGTGCTGGCGGAGCGACGGGTCAACCTGCTCCTCGCGACCCTCGACACCGACAACGATGCGGCGATCTCGCAAGCCGAGGCCGAGGCCGACATGGGCCACGGCTGGGACGGCGACCGTGACCACCATCGCGACGGCCGGCGCGGCAAGCCCGACATGATGCCCGGAATGATGCGCGACATGATGCCCGACATGCCGGGCAAGGGCCCGATGCCGCCGGCGGACGACGCCGACAACGGCTGAGGCGGGCGATGCCGGCGGCGCGGATCGGCAGGGGCGGCGCCGCTGCGGCGGCGGGCGGGGCGACGATTCATGTGCTCGCCCGCCGCTCGCCGCCGCAGCACGTGCGCGTGACGGCAGAATCGGCCATACTCGCGCCGATGGTGGCGACCCCCGAGGACGCGGCAGGCGACGCGGCGCTGCTGGCCCGCTACGCGCGCGGCGATCAGGCGGCGGCGCGCACGCTGACTGCGCGGCACGCGCCGCGCGTCTTCGCGCTCGCGCGGCGGATGCTCGGCGACCGGGCGGAGGCGGAGGACGTCACGCAGGAGACAATGCTGCGGCTGTGGCGGCTCGCGGGCGAGTGGGAGGTGCGCGACGCAGCGCTCGGCACCTGGCTCTACCGGGTCGCGTCCAACCTCTGCATCGACCGGCTGCGGCGGCGGCGCGAGGTGGTCTCCGACGCGCTGATCGAGGCCGAGGACCAGGCGCCGGGCGCGCTGGCCCGACTCGAGGACGACGATCGCGCCGCCGCGCTGCAGGCGGCGCTGGCGCTGCTGCCCGACCGGCAGCGGCTGGCGCTGGTGCTGCGGCATTTCGAGGACCGGTCGAACCCGGAGATCGCCGAAATCCTCGACACGAGCGTGGAAGCCGTGGAAAGCCTGCTCGGCAGGGGGCGGCGCGAGCTGGCGGCGCGCCTGGCGCCGCGGCGGCAGGAACTGGGGTTTTCCGATGACTGAGGGCAGGGAGAGCACGAAAGGCCTGGACCGGCGGACCATTGCGGCGCTGGAGCCGTTCTTCGCGGCGGCGCGCGCCGAGGTCGACGCGCCGCCGCTCGCGCTCTTCTCGGCGATCCTGGCCGACGCCGGACGGGTGAGCGCCGAGCGCTCGGCGCACGCTCCGGAGCCGACCGGAGGCGACGCGCCGCCCGCGGAGCGTCGCGGGCGCTTCGAGCTCGTCGGCGGCTGGCGCGGCCTCGCGAGCCTCGCCGCCTGCGCGGTGCTCGGGTTCTGGATCGGCATCGCCGGCAACGTGACGATCGAGGACGGAAAGGTCTGGGCCGGCTCGAGCACCGCTTCGGCTGACGCCCTCGTCGCCGACAGCGGAACGGGCGATCCGGTGGACGCCTTCTTCGACCTCGCCGCGACGGAGCGCTGAGGCGGATGCGGTTCCCCGGCACCTGGAGGCGCTGGCTCTTGGTGGCCTCGCTCGGGCTCAACCTCGTTGCGCTCGGCATCATCGCCGGCGCCTGGATCAAGGGGCCGCCGCCGGCGCCGCCGCCGATGGGGCCGGCGCTCTGGCGCTACGCCCGCGACCTGCCGGAGCCCTATCGCCATGACCTCGCCCGCGCGCTTCGCGACAGCGAGAAGGACTGGAGCGGGCCACGCGCGGCGTTCCGCGGCCAGCAGCAGGCGATGGCCGCGGCGCTGACCGCGCAGCCGTTCGATCCCGCGGCGGTCAAGGCAGTGATCTCCGGACAGATCGAGCTCGCCCGCCGGCTCGGCACGCGCGCAAGCGACCTCCTCGTCGCGCAGATCGTGCGGATGTCCGAGGCGGAGCGCGCCGCTTATGCCGCGGCGCTCACGCGACCGCGGCGCGGCGGCGGCCCCCAGGGCGAGCGGCGGGACGACTGAGCGGGCGTCCCGAGATCGGGCGGGGCAGGCCGCTCAGGCGGCCTGGGCGAAGCTCACGCGGTTGCGGCCGGTTTCCTTGGACCGGTAGAGCGCGCAGTCGGCGCGCTTGATGATCGCCTCGGGGTCGGAATCGGCCGCTGTGGCGATGGCGACGCCGATCGAGACGGTGACGTCGACCTCACGCCCGCCCGGCAGCGGCACCGGCGCGCCCTCGATGGCGCGGCGGATGCGCTCGGCGGCGGCGGCGGCGGCGCCCTGGTCGACGTCGGGCATGGCGACGAAGAACTCCTCGCCGCCGAAGCGCGCGACGAGGTCCACGCCGCGGATGTTCTCCTGCAGCCGGCGGGAGAACTCCTTCAGCACTGCGTCGCCGGCGTCGTGGCCGAAGCGGTCGTTGATCGTCTTGAACTTGTCGAGGTCGATCATCATCACCGCAAAGACCCCGTCGGTCTCGCGCGCCCGCTCCATCACCCGCAG
>JBDHSS010000164.1:0-6780 GCA_039808205.1 Paracoccaceae bacterium
CGCCACCGCATCGAGACCTCGTTCCTGCAGCGCATCGGCGGCCGGCGGCACTATCGCAAGATGCTGCCGCTGATGCCGAGCGGCCGCCCCTCACTGGCGACCGCCGCAACGAGCGGCCGGAGCGACAGCGAACTACCGGCGAGAAAGCTCAGGATATCTGGTCAGATCGCGTGTGCTGGATCAATGCCGATGCGTTGCCCGCCAGCGCAACGGCGGCGACAGTCAAAGCTTGTCGATCGATGGGAATGGTACCGCCTCCCCGGCTCGAACGGGGGACCCCCAGATCCACAATCTGGTGCTCTAACCAACTGAGCTAAGGCGGCACGGCGTTACCAGTTACAGAGCGTGCGCGCGAATGGCAAGGGGCTGTCCGCCGCCGGACCGCCGCGGGGGGCGTGCTCGGCTCTGGCGCCGGGGCGGCGGGCGGGATAGAAGCGCGGGCATCTCCCCTGCCCCGAGGCCCTGCGAGCCATGTGCAGCGACTTTCCTTCGGCCACCCCGCGGCGTCCCTGTCGCGGCGTCGCGCCATGCGGCTGACGCCGCTCGCGGCCGGGCTGCCGGCGACGGTGCCGTTCGTCGGGCCCGAGGCGCAGGAGCGGGTGCTCGGGCGGCGGTTCGCGGCGCGGATCGGGGCCAACGAGAGCGTCTTCGGGCCATCGCCCGCCGCGGTCGCGGCGATGGCGGCGGAGGCGGCCGAGGTCTGGAAGTATGCCGATCCGGAGAGCTTCGAGCTCAAGGCGGCGCTCGCGGCGCACCACGGCGTGCGGCCGGAGAACATCGTCATAGGCGAGGGCATCGACGGCCTCCTCGGCACCCTCGTGCGGCTGCTGGTCGCGCCCGGAACCCCGGTCGTCACCTCGGCCGGCGCCTATCCGACCTTCGCCTATCATGTGGCAGGCTTCGGCGGCGCGCTCACCGCCGTGCCCTACCGCGGCGACGCCGAGGATCCCGAGGCGCTGCTTCTCGCCGCGCGCAAGACCCGCGCGCCGCTCGTCTACCTCGCCAACCCGGACAACCCGATGGGCAGCTGGCACTCGGGCGCGCGCATCGCCGAGATGGTCGGCCGGCTGCCGGGCGGCACGGTGCTCTGCCTCGACGAGGCCTATGCCGACTTCGCGCCCGCCGATGCGGTGCCGGACCTCGCGCCATCGGACCCGCGCGTCGTGCGCATGCGCACCTTCTCGAAGGCGCACGGGATGGCGGGGGCGCGCATCGGCTACGCCATCGGCCACCCTGATCTCATCGCCGCCTTCGACCGGGTGCGCAATCACTTCGGCGTCAACCGCATCGCGGTGGCGGGCGCCCTCGCCGCGCTGGCCGACCCGGGCTGGATCGCGCGGGTGACGGCGGAGGTCGCCGCCGGCCGCGCGCGGCTCGCCGAGATCGCCGCCGCGAACGGGCTCGCAGCCCTGCCGTCGGCGACCAACTTCGTCACCATCGACTGCGGCGGCGACGGCGGCTTCGCCCGCGCCGTGCTCGACGGTCTCGTCCGACGCGGCATCTTCGTGCGCAAGCCCGGCGTGGCGCCGCAGGACCGCTGCATCCGCGTCACCGTCGGCGCCGCCGCCGACATCGACGCCTTCGCCGCGGCGCTGCCCGAGGCGCTGGCGGCGGCCGCGACCGCGGGCTGAGCCGGGGTCCGCACGGGAAACGCGCAATCGCCGGCATTTGCGGTTCCCTCGCTCCCTCGTTCGGCTATAACCGGGCGCGGGTGACACGGGATGGGACGAGCGCCGCATGACCACGATCCGCCGCCAGCGCAACGTGAAGATCGTTGCCACGCTCGGCCCCGCCTCCGACAGCTACGAGATGATCCGCGACCTCTTCGTCGCCGGCGCCGACGTCTTCCGGCTCAACATGAGCCACGGCACCCACGACGACATCGCCAAGCGCCACCAGCTGATTCGCAAGGTCGAGGCCGAGCTCGGCCGGCCGATCGGCATCCTCGCCGACCTGCAGGGGCCGAAGCTGCGCTGCGGCACCTTCGCGAGCGGCCCGGTGGCGCTGGTCGAGGGCCAGAGCTTCCGCTTCGACCTCGACCCGACGCCGGGCGACGGGAACCGCGTCTGCCTGCCGCACCCGGAGATCTTCCAGGCGCTGCAAGTCGGCTCGACGCTCCTGGTCAACGACGGCAAGATCCGCGTGCGCGTCACCGAGCGCTCGCCCGAGCACGCGCTGACCGAGGTGGCGGTCGGCGGCGAGATCTCCGACCGCAAGGGCGTCAACGTCCCCGACGTGGTGCTGCCTCTCGCCGCACTTTCCGAGAAGGACCGCAAGGATCTCGAGTTCGCCTGCAATCTCGGCATCGACTGGCTGGCGCTCTCGTTCGTGCAGCGCCCGGCCGACGTCTACGAGGCGCGCGAGCTCGCCGACGGGCGCGCCGCGATCCTGTCGAAGATCGAGAAGCCGGCGGCGGTGAACGCCTTCGCCGAGATCCTCGACGCCTCCGACGGCATCATGGTGGCGCGCGGCGATCTCGGCGTCGAGCTGCCGGTGACCTCGGTGCCGCCGATCCAGAAGCGGCTGACCCGCGCCTGCCGGGCCGCGGGCAAGCCGGTGATCGTCGCGACGCAGATGCTCGAGAGCATGATCTCGAGCCCGGTGCCGACCCGCGCCGAGGTCTCCGACGTCGCGACCGCGATCTACGAGGGCGCCGACGCGGTGATGCTGTCGGCCGAATCCGCCGCCGGCGACTTTCCTATCCAGGCGGTGACGACGATGAACAACGTCGCCGAGTCGGTCGAGCACGATGCGATCTACCGCCAGGTGATCGAGGCGCAGCGCACCGCCGCCCGCTCCGGCGTCTCGGACGCGATCACCGTGGCGGCGCGCGAGGTCGCCGAGACCACCAAGGTGAAGGCGATCTGCTGCTTCAGCCACTCGGGCACCACGGCGCTCCTCGCCGCGCGCGAGCGGCCGCGGGTGCCGATCATCGCGCTGACGCCGATGATGGGCACCGCGCGGCGGCTGGCGCTGTCGTGGGGGCTGCACTGCGTGGTCGTGCCCGAGGTCGACCGCTTCAAGATGGCGGTGGTGAGCGCCGCCCGCGCCGCGCGCGAGCACGGCTTCGCCAGCGAGGACGACCGCATCGTCGTCACCGCCGGCATCCCGTTCGGCGTCGCCGGCTCGACCAACATCCTGCGCGTCGCCACCGCCAACGAGCGGGCGATCTACGAGGGCGGCGGCGAGGACTGAGCCCGTTCCGGCGCCCGGCCGCCAGGCGGCGCCTCATGCCGGAGATCCCGCGCGCCATGAGCACCGAGCGACCCCAGAAGGCGATGACCCCGGCCACTGTCCGGGCTCGGAAGGGCGGCGCGCCGCTCGTCTGCCTGACCGCCTACACCACGCCGGTCGCGCGCCTGGTCGATGACCACGCCGACGTGGTCCTCGTCGGCGACAGCCTCGGCATGGTGGTGCACGGCCTGCCGTCGACGATCGGCGTCACGCCCGAGATGATGATCCTGCACGGCCAGGCGGTGCGCCGCGGCACCCAGCGGGCGCTCCTCGTCGTCGACCTGCCGTTCGGCTCCTACGAGGCGGGGCCGGAGCAGGCGTTCGCCACCGCGGCGCGGGTGATGGCCGAGACCGGCTGCGCCGCGGTCAAGCTCGAGGGCGGCGCGGTCATGGCCGAGACGATCCGCTTCCTGACCGCCCGAGCCATCCCGGTCATGGCGCACGTCGGGCTGATGCCGCAGTCGGTCAACCTCGTCGGCGGCTACCGGGTGCAGGGCCGCGGCGCGGATGCCGAGCGCGTGCTCGCCGATGCGTGCGCGGTTGCCGACGCCGGCGCCTTCGCCGTGGTGCTCGAGAAGATCGCCGAGCCGTTGGCGCGGCGGATCACCGAGGTGGTGGCGATCCCGACCATCGGCATCGGCGCCTCGGCCGCCTGCGACGGCCAGATCCTCGTGGTCGACGACATGCTCGGGATCTTCACCGAGTTCCGGCCGTCGTTCGTGCGGCGCTATGCCGAGCTCGGCGCCACCGCCGACGCCGCGATCGCCGCCTATGCCGCCGACGTGCGCGCGCGCCGCTTTCCGGCGCCCGAGCACACCTTTCCCGACGGGTGAGCGCGGCCATGGTCGTTCCGATCATCCGCACGCGCGCCGAGCTCCGCGCCCGCGTCGCCGGCTGGAAGGCCGCGGGCGCGCTTGTCGGGGTCGTGCCCACCATGGGGGCGCTGCACGCCGGCCACCTGAGCCTGGTCAGCGCCGCCAAGGCCGGAGCCGACCGGGTCATCGTCACCCTCTTCGTCAACCCGCGCCAGTTCAACAGCGCGGCTGACCTCGCCGCCTATCCCCGCACCGAGGCAATTGATGCCGAGCTCCTCGCGCCCTTCGCCGTCGACCTCCTCTATGTGCCGGACGGCGGCGAGATGTATCCGCCGGGCTTTGCCACCACGATCTCGGTCGCCGGCGCCAGCGAGGGGCTCTGCGGCGCGTACCGCCCGGGCCACTTCGAGGGCGTCGCCACGGTGGTCGCGAAGCTCCTGCTGCAGACCGCGTCCGACCGGGCGTTCTTCGGCGAGAAGGACTACCAGCAGCTGATGGTGGTGACCCGGCTCGTGCGCGACCTCGACATCCCGTGCGAGATCGTCGGCTGCCCGACGGTGCGTGAGGCGGATGGGCTCGCGCTTTCCTCGCGCAACCAGCGCCTCTCCGCCGCCGACCGCGCCGTGGCGCCGGCGCTGGCGCGCGAGCTGCGTGCCGCCGCCGCCGCCATCGCCGCGGGTGCGCCGGTCGCCGAGACGCTGGCGCGGGGCCGCAAGGCCATCGTCGCGGCGGGCTTCGCGTCGGTTGAGTACCTGGAGCTGCGCCGCGACGCCGATCTCGTCCCGGCGGCGGATGCCGCCGCGCCGTCGCGACTCCTTGCCGCGGCCTGGCTCGGCGGAGTCCGGCTGATCGACAACCTGCCGGTGCGGCGCTGAGTGGATTTCCCTCGCGGGCGCGTCCTAATACCGCAGGCGGGCGTAGAGGCTGGTCTCGCAAGCCTGCCGCGCCTGGCCGAGGGTGAGGATATCGCGCTGGCGCAGCGCGGGCAGCAGCCGCACGAAGATCTCCGCCGTGGTCAGCGCGTCGCCGAGCGCCGAGTGCCGGCCGGTGACCTCGACGCCGAGCCGGGCGGCGATCGCCTCCATCGACTGCGACGGCTCGTGCGGCTGCGCGACGCTCGCGAGCAAGAGCGTGTCGAGCACCGGCTGGGTGAAGGCGACGCCGGTCGCCGCGGCCTTCAGCTCGAAGAAGCGCAGGTCGAAGGCGACGTTGTGGCCGACGAGCACGGTGTCGGCGGCGAAGGCGGCGAAGGCGGGCAGCACCTCGGCGAGCGCCGGCTGGCCGCGCACCATGTCGGGGGTGATGCCGTGGAACGGGATCGACGCCTCGGGGATGCTGCGGCGGGGATCGACGAGCTGGTCGAAGCGCTCGCTCGCAAGGATCCGGCCGTTGACGACCCGCACCGCGCCGATCTGCAGGATCTCGTCGCCGCCCGCCGGGTCGAGCCCGGTGGTCTCGGTGTCGAAGATGGTGCAGGCGAGCGCGTCGAGCGGGCAGTCCTCGAGCGCGCGCGAGGCGTCGCTGAGCGCGAAGAGATCGAAGTCGTAGAACTCCGGCCGCGCCGGCAGCGACGCGCCCGTCTCCTCGGCCGCCGCGACCGGCAGCAGGAAGCGGAAGAAGCTCGACGCAGCGGCGGCGTCGCGGCCGAGCCAGAGCTCGCCGCCATGGCGCTCGGCGATGTCGCGGATGGTGAGCGAGACGCCGGCCTCGCCGAGGCGGATCGCCTCGCCCTGGCCGCCGGCGAGCCGGTCGCCGCCGGCGGCGCCGGTCCAGGCGAGGTCGAGATGCGCCCAGGCGCCGTCGGGCACCAGGCGCAGGCTGAGCGCCGCGTCGGGGACGACGGCGACCAGCCGGGCGGCGAGGCAGGCGAGCGCCTCGATCAGCGCGAAGCTGTCGACGCGCAGCCAGACCTCGCCCGTCGCCTCGCCCGCAGCCTCGGTGGTGTCGACGGCGCGGCCGGTCACGGCGGTGATGCGCTGCGCGGCGGCGGTGGCGAGGTCGGCGCCGAGCATCTCCTGCAGCGGCCAGCGCGCCAGGCGATCGAGTGCTGCGTCGGCGTCGAGCGCGCCGAGCCGCGCGGTCAGCGCCGCCAGCTCGGCGCGCACCACCTCGTGGAAGCGGTCGCGCTCGGCGGCGTCGAGGTCGGGATAGTCGAGCATGTCGAGCGCCGCCTGGATGCCGGCGAGCGAGGCGCGGCCGGCCTCGGTCAGCTCGACGAGCCGCCGGCTCTGCCGCGACGAGGCGGCGTAGCTCTCGGTGATGTCGTCGAGGAGGAGGACGAAGCCGCTAGCGGCCGCGGCGCCGGCGGTGCGCACCGGCGCGAGGCTGACCTGCAGGAGGTGCCCGGCCGGGGTGGTGGTGACGAAGCGCGCCGAGGGCGTCGCGGCGCCGCGGGCGATACGGCGCTCGACCACCTCCCGGGCGTGGGCGATGCGCGCGGGGTCGATCACCGCGAAGATCGAGCGGCCAAGCCCGATGAGCTCGGCGCCGCCGGCGCTGGCCGGCGCCTGCGACAGCCGGCGGCAGAGCGCCCGCGCCCGCTCGTTGTAGAGCAGGATCCGGCCCTCGGGGTTGCAGACGACGACGCTCTGGTCGAGCTCGGCCATCAGCGCGCCGAGCTGGTCGCGCTGCTGCGCCACCTTGCCGCTCGCCTCCGCCACCATCCGCGCCATGTCGGCCTCGAGCCCGCGCCGCTCGGCGGCAAGGCGGTTGATCGCCTCGGCGAGACGCC
>JBDHSS010000165.1:0-6769 GCA_039808205.1 Paracoccaceae bacterium
GCCGCGCGGTATAGCCGACGTTGTCGAGGTCGTTGTGCTTGCCGCCGGCGCGCACGCACTTCTGGCTCGTCGCCGCCCGCACGTAGTCGCGCTTCTCGAGCCCGGTGAACACGTTCTTGAACTGCACCATGCCGGCGTTGGTGAACATGAGCGTCGGGTCGTTGCGCGGGACGAGCGGCGAGGACGGCACGATGCGGTGCCCCTCCTTCGCGAAGCTGTCGAGGAAGGTGGAACGGATGTCGTTCAGGCTCGGCATGGTGTCTCGTGGCTCCCGGCCCGGCCATCGTCGCGGCCAGAGACGTGAGTTAGCCGGGAGTGGCGCGGGAGTCCATGCGCTCAGAGCCAGCCGTTCCGGCGGAAGCGCCAGTAGAGTACGCCGCAGGCGGTCAGCATCAGCAGCAGCACCGCCGGATAGCCGAGGCGCCAGCCGAGCTCGGGCATGTGCTCGAAGTTCATCCCGTAGATGCCGGCGAGCGCGGTCGGCACCGCGAGGATCGCCGCCCAGGCGGCGAGCTTCTTCGAGATCGCCGTCTCCTGTCCCTGGCCCATCAGCAGGCTCGCTTCGAAGGCGAAGGCCAGCACCTCGCGCAGGCTGTCGATGCGCTCCTGCACGCTGCGGATGTGGTCGGTGACGTCGCGGAACATCGGGTGCATCTGCGGCCGGATCTGCGGCAGCTCGTTCGACATCAACCGGCGGCAGACCTCGACCAGCGGCCCCGCGGCGTTGCGCAGGCGCAGCAGGTCGCGGCGCAGCATGTAGAGCCGCTCGATGCCGGCGGTGGTCAGGGGCGTGACCAGCACCCGGTCCTCGATCGTCTCGACCTCCTCCTCGATCGCCTCGAGCACCGGCATGTAGTTGTCGACGATGAAGTCGAGGATGGCGTAGAGGATGAAGTCCTCGCCCTTGGCGAGGCTGGTCGGACAGCTCTCCCAGTGCTTGCGCACCGCCGTGTACGAGGTGGAGGCGCCGTGCCGCACGGTGACGATGTAGCCCTTGCCGAGAAAGATGTGGGTCTCACCGAAGCTGATGCGGCCCTCGATCTGCTGCGCGGTGCGCGCGACCACGAACAGCGCGTCGCCGTAGATCTCGAGCTTCGGGCGCTGGTGGGCGTGCTCGGCGTCCTCGATCGCGAGATCGTGCAGCCCGAACTCGTGCTGCACCCGGCGCAACAGGTCGCGGCTCGGCTCGAGCAGGCCGATCCAGACCACGTAGCCGTCGCGCCCCGCCCAGGTGGCCGCACCCTTGATCGGAATGTCGCCGACGCGCCGCCCCCCGAGGTAGACGCCGGAGGCGATCACCCCCGGCTCGGGCTCGACTTGGCTCGGGAAGCGGCGGGGCTGTTCCATCGCGGCTCCGGCTCGATCTTGGCAGCGCCAAGGGTAGCGCGCCACCGCGGAACTGCAAGCACCGACGGGCGCCGCGGCGGGGGCGCCCACCGGGTTGCGGCGGCGGTCAGGCGAGCGCGCGCCGGCCGCCCCGCGCCTCGTCGACCGAGAAGCGGCCCGGACCGAAGGCCGCCAGTGCCAGCAGGCCGCCGGCGATCGCGAGGTTCTTCTGGAAGCCGATGATCTGGCCGACGCGATCGAACCCTTCGAGCCCCTGCGCCGGCAGGTAGTGGAAGAGGACGCCCGTCGCCACCGCGAAGCCCGCCAGCGCCAGCGCCGCCCAGCGGGTCTGCCAGCCGGCGGCGATGGCGAGCCCGCCGACGATCTCGAGCGCCAGCGCCGGCAGGGCGAGCACGCCCGGCAGGCCGCCGGATGCGGTGTAGGCCATGGCGCCCGCGATGTCGCCGAGCTTCCCGAAGCCCGCGACGATGAAGATGAAGGCGAGAAGCAGACGCGCAACAAGCGCCGTCGATGCCTGAAGACCGGTGTTCATCGGAGGTGATCCCTTGTGCATTGGCGCAGGATGCTGCGCCGACCACGCCGATCTACATCACTGACGCACTCGAAACAATCGACGCCGAGCGCAACTGACCGTTTCCGAAAAGCGCCCGCAGCATGCACCAAGCACCAACTCTCAGGCTTTCATACGGCCTTGAAACCTGGAGAGCAGTCGTTTTCCGGCAACAGCCGGAAAACCGCAAAGAGAGAAATGCGCGCACCGCGCGCTCCTTGTCGCGGCAAAGGCCGCGCCCGCACTCTCCACCCCAGCCCCGCCCGCAACCCGGGCACCGAGGCGGCAAGCGCCGCCTCCCGGCGGAGGGGGGCTCGATGCTCCCCTTCGCCGGCTCCCCGGCCGGGTCACTCGCCGCCGTCGCCGTTCTCCGCGATCGGCGCGACCGAGACCACGCGCTCGCCGGGCGCGGTGTTGAACACCCGCACGCCGCCGGCGCCGCGCGAGCGGAACGAGATGTCCGAGACCGGCACCCGAATCGACTGCCCGGCGTCGGTCGCGAGCATCACCTGCTCGTCGGCCTCGACCGGGAACAGCGCGACGAGCGGCCCGCCGCGCATCGCCCGGTCCATCGCCGCGACGCCCTGGCCGCCGCGACCGCGCACCGGATAGTCGTGGCTGGACGACAGCTTGCCGGCACCGTTCTCGGTGACGGTCAGGAGCAAATCCTCCGCTTCCGACATCTCGACGTAGCGCGCCTGGCCGAGCTCGAAGCCGCCGGCTGCCACCGCTTCCTCGTCGTCGTCGGCGGCGTCGACCTCGTCCTCCGGCGCCCCGGCGACGGCGCGGCGCATCTTGAGATAGGCGGCGCGCTCGTCGGGGGTCGCCTCGAAGTGGCGGATGATCGCCATCGACACCACCTCGTCGCCGCTCCCGAGACGGATGCCGCGCACGCCGGTCGAGTCGCGCCCCTTGAAGACGCGCACGTCCGGCACCGGGAAGCGGATCGCCCGCCCGCCCTTCGTCGTCAGCATCACGTCGTCGTCCTCGGAGGCGATCCGCGCCGCGATGAGCCGGGTGCCCCCGGGCAGCTTCATCGCGATCTTTCCGTTCGCCTTGACGTTGGTGAAGTCGTCGAGCGCGTTGCGCCGCACGTCGCCGTCCGAGGTCGCGAACATGATCTGCAGGCTCGCCCACTCGGCTTCCGGCACGTCGACCGGCAGGATCGCCGCCGCCGAGACGCCCTGCGGGATCGGCAGGATGTTGACGATCGCCTTGCCGCGGGCATTGCGGTTGCCGAGCGGCAGCCGCCAGGTCTTCAGCATGTAGACCATGCCGTCGGTGGTGAAGACGAGAAGTGCTGTGTGGGTGTTGGCGACGAAAAGGCGGGTGACGAAGTCCTCGTCCTTGGTCGCCATCCCTTGCGTGCCCTTGCCGCCGCGCCGCTGCGCGCGGTACTCGGTCAGCGGCGTGCGCTTGATGTAGCCGCCCTGGGTGACGGTGACGACCATGTCCTCGCGCTCGATCAGGTCCTCGTCGTCGAGGTCGGCCTCCCACTCGACGATCTCCGACCGCCGCGGCACCGCGAAGAGCCCGCGGACCTCGCGCAGCTCGTCGGCGATGATCGCCATGATCCGCGCGCGCGAGCGCAGGATGTCGAGGTAGTCGGTGATCTTGCCGGCGAGCTCCTGCAGCTCGTCGGTAACCTCGCGCACGCCGAGCGCGGTCAGCCGCTGCAGCCTGAGGTCGAGGATCGCCCGTGCCTGCACCTCGGAGAGGTTGTAGGTGCCGTCCTCGTTCACGGTATGGCTCGGGTCGTCGATCAGCCGGATGTAGGGCGCGATCTCCGCCGCCGGCCAGCACCGCGTCATCAGTCGCTCGCGCGCCTCCGCGGGATCGGCCGAGGAGCGGATCGTCGCCACCACCTCGTCGACGTTCGAGACCGCGACCGCGAGGCCGCACAGGATGTGCGCGCGCTCGCGCGCCTTCCTGAGCTCGAAGGCGGTGCGCCGCGCCACCACCTCCTCGCGGAAGGCGACGAAGTGCACGAGGAAGTCGCGCAACGAGAGCTGCTCGGGTCGCCCGCCGTGCAGCGCCAGCATGTTGCAGCCGAAGCTCGTCTGCATCGGCGTGAAGCGGAACAGCTGGTTCAGCACCACATCGGGCGTGGCGTCGCGCTTGAGCTCGATGACGACCCGCACGCCGAAGCGGTCGCTCTCGTCCTGGACGTGGGCGATGCCCTCGATCTTCTTGTCGCGCGCGAGCTCGGCGATGCGCTCGATCATCGTCGCCTTGTTGACCTGGTAGGGCACCTCGGAGACGACGATCGCCATGCGGCCGCCACGCACTTCCTCCATCCGGGTCCGCGCCCGCAGGATCACCGCGCCGCGGCCCTCGTGATAGGCCTTGCGCGCGCCGGAGCGACCGAGGATCAGCCCGCCGGTCGGGAAGTCGGGCGCGGGGATGATCTCCATGAGCTCGGCGACGGTGAGGTCGGGGTTCTCGATCAGCGCCAGCGTCGCGTCGACCACCTCGCCGAGGTTGTGTGGCGGGATGTTGGTCGCCATGCCGACGGCGATGCCGCCGGCGCCGTTGACGAGCATGTTCGGGAACCGCGCCGGCAGGACGGCCGGCTCCATGTCCTTCCCGTCGTAGTTCGGCTGAAAGTCGACGGTCTCCTTGTCGATGTCGGCGAGCAGGTACCCCGCCGCCTTCGCCATCCGCACCTCGGTGTAGCGGAAGGCCGCCGGCTTGTCGCCGTCCATCGAGCCGAAGTTGCCCTGCCCGTCGAGGAGCGGCAGCGACATGGAGAAGTCCTGCGCCATGCGCACCAGCGCGTCGTAGATCGCCGCGTCGCCGTGCGGGTGGTACTTGCCCATGGTGTCGGCGACCGGGCGCGACGACTTCCGGTAGGGCTTGTCGTGGGTGTTCCCGACCTCGTGCATCGCGTAGAGGATGCGCCGGTGCACGGGCTTCAGCCCGTCGCGCAGGTCGGGGATCGCGCGCGCGACGATCACGCTCATCGCGTAGTCGAGATAGGAGGTGCGCATCTCCCGCTCGATGGCGATCGCCGGCCCGGAATGGGGCGTCCGCGGCCGCTCGGGCGCGTCGTCGTCTTCGGGGGTGTCGGTCAAGCGAGGGTCCTGACGGAATGGGTCGCGGCCCAACCTCTATAGGATCGGACGCCCGCCGGCGCAAGCGCGTTCGATGCGCCCAGACTGGCTTACAGTCTTGAATTATCTCAGGAATGCGTCGTCCCACGGCCCACCCCAGGCTTTCATACGGCCTTGAAACCTGGAGAGCAGTCGTTTTCCGGCAACAGCCGGAAAACCAGCAAAGAAAGAAATGCGCGCACCGCGCGCACGACTTCGCGGCAAAGGCCGCGCCCGCACTCTCCACCTCAGCCCCGCCCGCAGCCCGGGCGCCGAGGCGGCAGGCGCCGCCTCCCGGCGGAGGGGGGCTCGATGCCCCCCTTCGCCGGGCCACCGGCCGGAGGCCAGCGCTTCAGCCGAAGAGCCCGGCGCTGTTGACGGTGAGGGCGAGATAGGCGCGCCCCCTGACCGGGTTGCCGAGCTGCAGGCTGCCGCGCTTGCCGCTGGCGCGCTTGTACCAGAGGCTGCCCGGATCGCCGTCGGCACGGACTGCGATCGAGGTGGCCACGTCGGCGTCGAGGTCGAACGGCGTCTGGCCGGTCACGTCCACCGGATAGGACTTGCGCTTGTCGAGATCGATGAACTTCTCGATCGTGCTCGATTGCGGCTGCACCTTGCCGCGGAAGTAGTTGTCCTCGATGCGCAGGTTGGTGCCGAGCGTCGGATCGATGCTGCCGCCGGCGGAGCCGTCCACCGAGAACGGCCGCAGCACTCGCTCGCCCTCGCGCCCGATGTTGCGGATCTGGTTGCCGAGGATCAGCATGTTGGCGAGGCCGCGCCCCGAGCCGGCCGGCCTGACCTGGACGAAGGTGCCGTTCGCGTCGGCCTGCGCCAGCGTGAAGATGTTCGCGATGAACTGGCAGAACCCCATGGTCGGCGCCTCGCCCCCTCCGCCGAGGCCCTCCTCGAGCACCGTCAGGCCGTTGTCGAGGTAGTTGACCGCGACGACGTTGTTGGAGAGCCCGGCGAAGTGCAGCAGGGGGGTCCAGTCGCTGCGCGGCATGCCGGTGTCGGAACCCTGCCAGAAATGGTTGTGCGAGATCAGGAACGAGCCGATGGCGCCGCGCAGCGCGGTGCGCGCCTTGGCGATGCGGTTGCCGAACACCTTGCCGTCGTGGTCGGTGTCGAGGTCGAGCGCGATCAGCTCGCGCTTGCTCGCCAGCTCGTCGGCCGAGCTCGAGGTGATGTCGCAGTACTCGACCCGGAGGTTGCCGGCGACCTCGCCGTGCAGCCGGGTGCGGATGGCAAAGAGCGCGGGGTCGTCGATGTCGAGCCAGCGGAACCGCATGGTGATGTAGCTTCCGTCGACGAGGATTGCCGATGCGCGGTTGGCGCATTTGAGCTTCACGCCCTCGATGGCCCAGCGCGAGATCCGCGACTTCGTGCTCGAGAAGAAGCGGATCAGCGGCCGGTTGCGGTCAGGCCAGCTGTCGGCGGCGATGAACGTGCCGTTGATGATCCTCAGCGGCTTGCTGAACGCCCGCGTGTCGCTGTCGTCGATGTCGAGGGTGCGCGAGAGCGTCACCGTGCGGCCCTCGAGGTCGAGGACCGAGAAGCGGCCGTCGGCCTTCAGCCGCGCGACCGCCTGGACGACCTGGTCGTCCTGGTGCGCCGCCGGGTCGTCCGAGCTCAGGAAGCCGCTGATCCGCAGGCCTTCCTGTGCCTGTCGCGGCGCGTTGGCGGCGCCGGCCTGGGCGAGCACCATGTCGGCGTCGGGCAGCCGCCCGAGCGGCGCCTCGCCGGTGCGCGCCAGCCCGGCGCCGGCGAGGCCCTGTGCGGC
>JBDHSS010000166.1:0-6768 GCA_039808205.1 Paracoccaceae bacterium
GCTCGGGTTCCAGCCGCCCGGCGTTCGGCGCACCGACGCCGGCCGGGTAGCGGCGCTGCGCGCGGCGCTCGACGCCCTCGCGCGGCGGTAAGCGGCTCAGTGGCCGGCGGCGGCGCCGGCCGTCGCAGCGGGCTTCGCCACCAGCGGCACCAAGAGGATCATCGCGGCGAAGAGCACGGCGAGGATCAGGAAGGTGTCGGCGAAGGTCATCACCGTCGCCTGCTGCTGCACCATGCCCGCGAGCCGCGCCAGCGCGCCGGCCCCGGCGTCGGCACCGAGCGCCGGCTGCAGCGCGGCGGTGATCCCGGCGAGCTGCTCCTCCGCCACCGGGGCGCCCCAGGCGACGTGCTCGGCCAGCCGCTCGGCGTGCAGGTCGGCGCGGGACTCGAGCATCGTGTTGATCGCCGCCAGCCCGAAGGCGCCGCCGAGGTTGCGAGTCAGGTTGAAGAGGCCGGAGGCGTTCTTGATCCGGTCGGGCGGCAGCGTGCCGAGCGAGATCACGTTGATCGGCACCATGCAGCACATGAGCGCGACGCCGCGCATCGCCTGCGGCAGGAACAGCTCGCCGAACGCCCAGTCCTTGGTGATCGCCGTCAGGTCGAACGTCGAGAAGGCGAAGAGCGCGAAGCCGAAGGCGATGAGGAGTCGCGGGTCAACCTTGCGCGCGAGCACCCCGATGACCGGCGCGGTCAGGAACATGAAGGCGCCGGTGACGAAGACCGTCTCGCCGATCTGCAGCGACGACATCCCCCGCACCCGCGCGAGAAACAGCGGATAGAGGTAGGTGAGGCCATAGAGCCCGATGCCGAGGACGAAGGTCAGGAGCGAGCCCACCGCGAAGTTGCGGTCGAGGAATGCCTTGAGGTCGACGATGGGCGTCGTCGCGGTCAGCACGCGCCAGAAGAAGGCGATGCCGGCGACCGCGCTCAAGACCGCAAGGAAGGTGATGGTGCCGTCCTGGAACCAGTTGTTCTTCTGCCCCTCCTCCAGCACGTACTCGAGGCTGCCGAGGAAGATCGCCATCGTCGCGAGGCCGAGGAAGTCGAAGCGGCGCAGGAGCGGCCAGTCGGGCTTGTCGAAATCGACGAGGAACCAGGCGAGCAGCGTCGCGGCGATCCCGGGGATCACGTTGACGAGAAACAGCCAGTGCCAGGAGAAGAGCTCGGTCAGGTAGCCGCCGATCGTGGGGCCGATCGTCGGCGCCAGCGTCACCGTCAGGCCGACCAGCGCCATCACCGCGGGCTGCGCCCGTCGCGGGAACACGGTGTAGGACGCGGCGAACGCGGTCGGGATCATGCCGCCGCCGATGAAGCCCTGCAGCGCGCGGAAGAGGATCATGGCGTTGATCGAGGTCGCCGTCGCGCAGAGGACGCTCGCGACCGTGAAGCCGGCCGCCGAGATCGAGAACAGGATCCGGGTCGACAGCGCGCGGGCGAGAAAGCCCGACAGCGGGATCATCACGACCTCGGCGATCAGGTAGCTCGTCTGCACCCACGAGATCTCGTCGGGCGCGGCGGCGAGGCCGGCCTGGATCTCGCCGAGCGAGGACGAGACGATCTGGATGTCGAGGATCGCCATGAACATGCCGAAGACCAGCGCCAGAAACGCGATCAGTCGGCGCGGGGTGACCTGCGGCTCGTCGGCCTCCATGGCCGTGCCTCCTTCACGTCTGGGAACGGGCGGCGGCCTCAGCGCGAGGCCACCGTCGGCGATGCGTCGGTGCCGCCGGTGCGGGTGTCCGCACTCGCCTGCACCGACAGGCCCGGCCGCAGCCATCCCTCGTCGGCCGCCGCCTGCGGGATGGCGATGCGGACCGGCACGCGCTGCACCACCTTGGTGAAGTTGCCGGTGGCGTTCTCGGGCGGCAGCAGGCTGAACTGCGAGCCGGAGGCGGGCGCGAGGCCCTCGACGGTGCCGGTCACGTCGCGGTCGGGGAAGGCGTCGAAGTGCAGCGTCACCCGGGTGCCCGGCGCCAGCTCGGCGATCTGGGTCTCCTTGAAATTGGCCTCGACGTAGACCCGCCCGAGCGGCACCACGGCAAGGAGCCGCTTGCCGGGCGACACGAGGTCGCCTGTGGCCACCGACAGGTTGCCGACCGTGCCGTCGAAGGGCGCCCGCAGCACGGTTGCGTCGAGGTCGCGCTGCGCCCGGTCGCGCGAGGCCGCGAGCCCGGACAACGTCGCGCGCGCCTCGGCCTTCTGCGCCACGATCACGTCGCGGCTGGCCTCGGCCGAGGTCACGCCGGCGCGCGCCTCGGCCAGCGCGGCGATGGCCGAGGCGTTGGCCGCCTGCGCCTGCTCGAGCCGCTGCGCGGTCGCCACGTCGCTCCGCGCGAGGTTCTGGTAGCGGGTGAGATCGGCCGCGCTCTGGTTCACCTGCGCCTGCGCGGCGTCGACTCGCGCCCTGGCCTGGGCGATCGCCGCGTCGGCCGCGGCGATCTGGCTGTCGATGCGCGTCACCGCCGCCTGCCCGGAGGCGAGCTGCGCCGCGGCCAGCGCGAGCGCGTCGCGATAGTCGCCGTCCTCGAGCACGACGAGCGGATCGCCGGCCTTCACCGGCTGGTTCTCTCTCGCGGGCACCGAAGCGACGTAGCCGGTGATCTTCGGCGCAATGACGGCGAAGTCGGCCTGCACGTAGGCGTCGTCGGTGTCCACGAGAAAGCGGCCGACGGTCCAGTAGTGATTGCCGTACCACGCGCCGAGCCCGAGGGCGGCGGCTAGCGCGGCGCCGATCAGGAGCCGGCCGCGGATGCTGCGGCGGGTCGCCGGCGGCGCCTCCTCGGCGGTGACGGCGGGCGGCGTCGGCGCCTGCGGGGCGAACAGCTCGGCGCGGGGCAGCACCTGCGTCGGGTGGCTCTCGAAATCCTTGGGCATCAGCGTGCTCCCATCGCATTCCGGTTCGGCGGCATTGACTGAACCGTTCGGTACGAGGCGCTTGACATAACGCACCCGAACCCCCAGATCAAGGTTGACCGAACGGTTCGGTCACTTATTTTTGCGAGGGTCGGCCAGACGCCGCCGAGCGTCGCCGCTGGCCGGAGAGAGAAGGACATGAGCATCGAGGATCCGATCGACACGGTGGCCGCGGCCGAGGCGACGGCACCCGCCGAGAGCGGCAGCGAGTCGGCCAAGCGGCAGCAGATCCTCGAGGGCGCCCGCCGGGTGTTCCTGCGCTCGGGCTTCGCCGCCGCCAGCATGGGCGAGATCGCCCGCGAGGCGAAGGTCTCGAAGGGCACGCTCTACGTCTACTTCGACAGCAAGGAGGCGCTGTTCGCCGCGCTGATCGAGGACTCCAAGCGCGAGACCGCCGAGCGGCTGCTCGGCCTCGACCCGACCAGCACCGACGTGCGCGCCTTCCTCACGCTTCTCGCCAACCGGCTCATCGAGAAGCTGGCCTCGCCCTCCCATGTCGCGATGGTGCGGATGGTGATCGGCGCGGCGGAGCAGTTCCCGGACCTCGCGCGAGCGTTCTACGAGGCGGGTGCCGGGCACGGCCGCGAGCGGCTGGCGCAGTGGTTCCGGCTGCAGGTCGACGCCGGGCGGCTCGACGTCCCCGATCCGGACATCGCGGCCTGGATCTTTCTCGGCATGTGCTGCCATCCGGTGATGGTGCACGTCGTCCTCGCGGCGCTGCCGATGCCCGACGCGGCGCGGATAGAGGCCTATGCCGACGAGGTGGTGGCGACCTTCCTCGCCCGCTATGCGCCGCCGAGCGGCATGTCGAGCGGCACGTAGCGGCTTGGCAGGCGGCTCCGCCGCCTGACATGCTGGCGGCACCCACTTGAGGAGGAGTCGCCGATGCCCATGCGTTCGCTTGCGCTTGCCGCCATGCTGCTCCTCGGCTCGGCGCCGCTCGCCGGCGCCTTCACCTTGCACCTCGTGCATTTCAATGACTTCCACAGCCGCATCGAATCGATCAACGCCTTCGACTCGACCTGCTCGGGCGAGGACGAGGCCGCAGGGAAATGCTTCGGCGGCGCGGCGCGGCTCGTCACCGCGGTGCACGAGCTTCGCGACGGCCTGAAGGCCGCGGGCGAGAACGTGCTGGTGCTCGAGGCCGGCGACGCCTTCCAGGGGTCGCTGTTCTTCACCGCCTATTCCGGGCAGGCCGAGGTCGAAATGCTGAACCGCATCGGCCTCGACGCCATGGTCTACGGCAACCACGAGTTCGACCTCGGCCCCGCGCCGCTCGCCGCCTTCGTCGAGGCGGCGGATTTCCCGGTGCTCTCGGGCAGCGTCGACGTCTCCGGCGACCCGGCACTCGCGCCGCTCGCGCTCGATCACCTCGTGCTCGACGTGGGCGGCGAGAAGGTCGGCATCGTTGCGGCAACGACGCCCGACACGCCGGAGATCTCGACGCCGGGGCCGACCGTGCGCTTCCGCGATCCGGTGCCGTATCTGACGGCGACGGTGAAGGCGCTCGACGCGGCGGGCGTCGACAAGATCATCCTCGTGAGCCACCTCGGCACCGCGGCCGACGAGACGGTTGCGGCCAGCGTGCAGGGGATCGATGCGATCGTCGGCGGCCACAGCCACGACCTCTATTCCAACCGCGACCCGCAGGCGGCCTTCCGCTACCCGCTGATGGTGACGGGCCCCGAGGGCCGCGCCGTGCCGATCGTGCAGGCGGGCGCCTACTCGAAGTATCTCGGGCACGAGGTGCTGAGCTTCGACGACGCGGGCATCCTGGTCGGCGCGCGCGGCGACACGATGCTGCTCGACGCCAGCGTGACGCCCGACGCGAGCACGCTGGCGCGGATCAAGGAACTCGCTGGGCCAATCGACGCCTTGAAGCAGAAGCGGGTCGCCGAGATCGCCGGGCCGATCGACGGCAGCCGCGAGGCCTGCCGGCAGCGGGAGTGCCCGATGGGCGATCTCGTCGCCGACGCGATGCTCGACCGGGTGCGCGCGCAAGGGGTGACGATCGCGCTGACCAACGGCGGCGGCCTGCGCGCCTCGATCGCCGGCGGTGCGGTCAGCATGGGCGACGTCATCGCCGTGCTGCCGTTCCAGAACACGCTCGCGACCTTCAACATCAAGGGCAGCGACATCGTCGCCGCGCTCGAGAACGGCGTGAGCCAGGTCGAGACCGGCGCCGGGCGGTTCCCGCAGGTCGCGGGCCTGCGCTTCAGCTGGGACCCGAGGGTCGCGCCGACGGCCGGCCGGGTGAAGGCGGTCGAGGTCCGCGACGGCGGCGCCTGGGTGCCGATCGACCCGACCAAGGTCTACACCGCCGCCAGCAACAACTTCCTGCGCGCCGGCGGCGACGGCTACGTCAGCTTGCGCGACGGCGCGACCAACGCCTACGACTACGGCCCCGGCCTCGAGGACGTGCTCGCCGGCTTCCTGCAGGCGCACCCGGACTATGTGCCGGAGACGGGGCGGATCACCCGGATCGAGTGAGGGAGGCGGGCGCCCCCGACCGAAGCTCCGGCCACAGGCCGGAGCGAGTCCCGGCCCGACAGGCGAACGCATGCGTTCGCCGGGTCGTTCGGTGGAGCGCGGGACGCGCGGAGCCGAAGGGGTGTCGTGTCGTGTGTCGCCGACAGCGCCAATCCGTCCGCGTCCGCGCTGGCGGATGCGTAAGCGCATCCGCCCCCGGCAGGGCGATGCCGACGGCTTTGTCACACGCCAAATCCGTCGACAACGGCACCGTTGCGGGGACTGTCGCGGGTCGTTCGGCGTTCAGTGCGGAGCCGGCCTCTTGCACCCGTGCGCCCGAGCCCGTAGGTCGAGACCACGCGTTCGGCGCGGCGCTGCGGCGGGGGGCGAGCGGAGGCGATGCAGTCGCGCGAGACCATCCCCTGCGAGAGCTGCCCGCTCCGGCGGATGCCGACCTTCCGCGCGCTCAGCCCCGACGAGCTCGCGTTCATGCACAGCTTCAAGCGCGGCGAGCTGATCGTCGAGGCCGGCGCCACCATCCTGATGGAAGGCAGCACCAGCCCGCACCTCTACACCATCCTCGAGGGCTGGGCCTACCGGCACAAGCAGATCGCCGACGGCCGGCTGCAGGTCTTGAACTTCGCGCTGCCGGGCGATCTCGTCGGCCTGCAGGTCGCGATCATGAACGAGATGCAGCATACCGTGACGGCGCTGACCCGCACGCGGCTCTGCGTGTTCCAGCGCGACCGGGTGTGGTCGCTCTACCGCGATCACCCCGCCCTCGGCTTCGCGATGACGTGGGTGGCGGCGCGCGGCGAGCAGCTGCTCGA
The DNA here is from genome assembly GCA_039808205.1 of Paracoccaceae bacterium. Lineage (GTDB taxonomy): Bacteria > Pseudomonadota > Alphaproteobacteria > Rhodobacterales > Rhodobacteraceae > Amaricoccus. The sequence goes on from JBDHSS010000166.1 coordinate 6,212, forward strand.
CGGGCACCTCCTCAGCCTCGGCCAGCGCACGGCGCTGGAGCGCGCGGCCTACCTCGCGCTGCACCTCTACGACCGCGCGGCGGCGGTCGCCTATGCGGCCGACGACCTGCTGCCGGCGCCGTTCAGCCAGGCGCACTTCGCCGACGCGATCGGCATCACGCCGGTGCACCTCAGCCGGACGCTGCGCCGCCTGCGCGAGCGGCAGCTCCTGCGCTGGCAGGGTGCCGAGATCCGCCTCCTCGACCGGGCGGGCCTCGAGGCGATCGCGGCCTACGAGCGGGTGCTCGACGATCCGCGGCCGCTGATTTAAGAAAACTTTGGAACCGATCTCGCGATTGCACGTTGGAGCGATCGTTAACTGCGCGCTTCCCGGCCATGGAGATTGCAAGATGCTCGGATGGGGGCTGACCTCCCTGATCGTTGCCCTCGCGGCGGCCATCGTCGGCTTCGGCGGCGGCGACGGCGCCACGGCCGAGACCGCCCGGCGGGTGTTCGAGGTGGCGATCGCACTCTTCGCGATGTCCGCGCTCACGCGCATGGTGCGCGGCGACGGCTGA
>JBDHSS010000167.1:0-6733 GCA_039808205.1 Paracoccaceae bacterium
CGCGCTCGTCGCGGCGGTGGCGCTGGTGGCGCTCGGCTGGGGCTGGGGCGCCTGGCGTCTCGCCGAGCCGCTGCCGCCGCGCGACCCGCCGCTCAGCCTCCGGCTGGTGCAGCCGAACGCGCCCCAGGCAGAGAAGTGGATCCCGGAAAAGGAGCGCGCGTTCTTCGAGCGGCACCTCGCGCTCACCGCCGCCGAGCCGCGTGCCGACGTGACGATCTGGTCGGAGAGCGCGGTCCCGTTCGCCCTCGGCTATGCCCCGGACCTGCAGGCCGAGACCGCCGCCGCCGCCGCGCCGGGGCGGCTCATCCTCGGCATCAACCGCGTCGAGCCCGGGCCCGACGGCGACAAATGGTTCAACTCGCTGGCGCTGCTCGCGCCCGACGGCTCCGCCGCGGCGGTCTACGACAAGCACCACCTCGTCCCCTTCGGCGAATACATCCCCCTCGCGCGGCTCGTCGACCGGCTGGGCCTGCCCGGGCTCGCGACGCTGACCCGCGGCGGATTCTCCGCCGGCGACGGCCCGCATCTCGTCGCGGTGCCGGGCCTGCCGCCGTTCCTGCCGCTCATCTGCTACGAGGCGATCTTTCCCGGCGGCCTCGCCGCGCCGGAAGGCCGCGCCGAATGGCTGGTGCAGATCACCAACGACGCCTGGTTCGGGCAGGCCGCGGGCCCCTATCAGCATTTCGCCCAGGCCCGCGCCCGAGCGATCGAGCAAGGCCTGCCGCTCGCCCGCGCGGCGAACACCGGGATCAGCGCCGTCGTCGATCCCTACGGCCGCGTGGTCGCAAAACTCGGCCTGGGCGAAACCGGTGCTGTCGACTCGCTCTTGCCGGGTTCCTTACAACCTACGCCATATGTGACAGTCGGGGACTATCCGGCTATACTCTTGGCACTCGGCATTTTCGGATTAACTGTCACAAGTTTTTACGGTGGCTTTCTCCCACACCGGCGCGATAAATCCTCGTGAGAGAGACGGGTGGGTCTCGAGCCTGGAGACGCCGGCGGCGATGACCGCAGGCGCTTCGCCGGGTGTGGGTGAGGCGGTGCGGGGTGAGTGTTGGCATGGCAATGTCAGCGGGCGAAATCGACGTGTACGTCGGAACGAGAATGCGGCGCCGTCGAGAGGCGCTCGGCATCAGTCAGGGACGCCTCGGGCGCCATCTCGGGCTGACCTTCTCGCAGATACAGAAGTACGAGAAGGGCACCAATCGCATCGGTGCCGGGCGGCTCTATCAGATCGCGACCTTTCTCGGGGTCCAGCCGAGCCACTTCTTCGAAGGCCTCGAGGGCGTCGAGGGACGAAGCTCGGCCGAGGTGGCCGAAGGCGGCGTCGGCCGCGACGAGATGCAGACGTTGACCGACGCCTTCGTCGGCATCGCGGACGTCGAGACGCGGTCCTCGGTGCTGGCGCTGGTGCGGCAGCTCGCCTCCGACTCGACGCCGCGCCGCGCGCGACAGTAGCGCCGGCGCACGGACGGCAGGCGCGGCTTCGGGCAAGGACCCGAGCCGGGCGACTGGAGACTTCACCGCGGCGGCTGGCCGCGGAGATGGCGAGAGCGCGTGGGCCATCGCGGCCGCGCCGCGATAGAGGCGGCGCGCCACGACAACGACGCGCGGCGGCGCCCGGATGGCGCCGGCGCGCTGCGCGCCGCCGACGGCGGCACATGTCCCCTGGTGCGCGGCGGCGCTCCTCAGACCGCGGCCTCGCGCTCTCAGGCGCCGGCCACGACGCCAAATGACTCCGGTGCGGCGGCGCCCTTTCGGGCGACGAGGGCGCGTGAGCACACGATCCGGTGCCCAACGCACGCGGTGGCGATCGGCGGTTGACCGGGCGGCAGCGCCTGCATAGGGATGTGCACCGATCGACACGAGGGCACGAGACCACGAGATGAGCAGCCGCGAGGACTATCACTTCACGTCGGAATCCGTCTCCGAAGGCCACCCCGACAAGGTCTGCGACCGGATCTCGGACGCGGTGCTCGATGCCTTCCTGGCGGTCGAGCCGGAGGCGCGCGTCGCCTGCGAGACCTTCGCCACCACCGACCGCGTCGTGGTCGGCGGCGAGGTGCGCGGTCCGGGCGACGTGCTCTCCCGCGTCGAGGAGATCGTGCGCGAGTGCGTGCGCGACATCGGCTACGAGCAGAAGGGCTTCCACTGGGCCAACCTGCGCGTGCACAACTACATCCACGGCCAGTCCGAGCACATCGCCCAGGGCGTCGACGCCGCCGAGGGCAAGGAGGAAGGCGCGGGCGACCAGGGCATCATGTTCGGCTACGCCACCGACGAGACGTCCGAGCTGATGCCGGCGCCGATCCACTACGCCCACGCGGTGCTGCGCCGGCTCGCCGAGGCGCGCAAGTCGGGCGCCGAGCCGCGGCTCGGGCCCGACGCCAAGGCGCAGCTCAGCCTGCGCTATGCCCACGGCAAGCCGGTGGAGGTCTCCTGCCTCGTCCTGTCGACCCAGCACCTCGACGAGGAGATGGAGTCGGCCGACGTCCGCGCCATGGTCGAGCCCTACATCCGCGAGGTGGTCCCCGAAGGCTGGCTGACCGCCAACACCGTCTGGCACGTCAACCCGACCGGCAAGTTCGTCATCGGCGGCCCGGACGGCGACGCCGGCCTCACCGGGCGCAAGATCATCGTCGACACCTACGGCGGTGCCGCACCGCACGGCGGCGGCGCCTTCTCCGGCAAGGATCCGACCAAGGTCGACCGCTCGGCTGCCTATGCCGCGCGCTACCTTGCCAAGAACGTGGTCGCCGCCGGCCTCGCCAAGCGCTGCGTGCTGCAGCTCTCCTATGCGATCGGTGTGGCGCGGCCGCTGTCGATCTATGCCGACACCTTCGGCACCGGCGCCGTGCCCGAGGAGGAGATCGAGCGGCTGGTGGCCGAGGTCATGGACCTGACCCCGCGCGGCATCCGCACGCATCTCGGGCTCAACCGGCCGATCTATCAGCGCACCTCGGCCTATGGCCACTTCGGCCGCGCCGTCGACAACGAGGGCGGCTTCTCCTGGGAGCGGACCGACCTCGCCGACACGCTGGCGAAGGCGGTTTGATCGCCGAGGCGGCCGCCGCGCCGCCGGCGTGGCGCAACCTCTACGGCCGGCGCCACGGCAAGAAGCTGAAGCCGAACCAGGCGCGGCTCCTCGCCGAGCTGCTGCCCCGCCTCGCGGTGCCCGGCGTCGCGCCGCGCGACAATCCCGCAAGGGCGCCGCTGCCGCCGCTCTTCCCCGATGCCCGCCCGCTCTGGCTCGAGGTGGGCTTCGGCGGCGGGGAGCACCTCGCGCACCAGGCGCTCGCGCACCCCGAGGTCGGGCTCATCGGCTGCGAGCCCTTCGTCAACGGTGTCGCCATGGCGCTCGGGCGGATCGCGGCCGCCGGCATCGACAACGTCCGGCTGCACGCCGGCGATGCGCGCGACCTGATCGAGCTCCTGCCCGCCGCGTCGCTCGCCCGCGTCTTCCTGCTCTACCCCGACCCGTGGCCGAAGGCGCGGCACGTGCGCCGCCGCTTCGTGAGCCCGGAGAACCTTGCGCTCCTCGCGCGCGCCATGGCGCCCGGCGCCGAGCTCCGGGTCGCAACCGACATCGCCGACTACGCCGAGCACGCCCGCGCCGTCGCGGCCGCCGCACCGGGCTTTCGCCGCGTCGCGCGCAACGAGGCCGAGGCCTGGCCGGGCTGGCCCGGCACCCGCTACGAGGCGAAGGCGCTGAAGGCCGGGCGGCTGCCGCAGTACCTGAGCTTCGAGCGGTTGGACTGACGCGCTCGCGGCCGGTTGTGGACCGAACCGCGGCGATGGCCTAAGAACCCGGGAAATCGACGGGAGAGTCGCATGGCCGGGCACGGCGCACCGAAACCGATGGTCGCAGCGGCCGGCGCGGCGCTCCGCGGCAGCGCCGAGGTTCCGGGCGACAAGTCGGTGTCGCACCGGGCGCTGATCCTCGGCGCGCTCGCCGTCGGCGAGACGACGGTGACGGGGCTCCTCGAAGGCGAGGACGTGCTCGACACCGGCAAGGCGATGCGCGCCTTGGGCGCCACGGTCGAGCGCACCGGCCCCGGCGCCTGGCGCATCGCGGGCGTCGGCGTCGGCGGCTTCCGCGAGCCCGAGGACGTGATCGATCATGGCAACGCCGGCACCGGCGTGCGCCTCGTCATGGGCGCGATGGCGACGACCGACATCACCGCGACCTTCACCGGCGACGCGAGCCTGCGCCGGCGGCCGATGGGGCGGATCATCGAGCCGCTCGCCCTCTTCGGCGCCGAGGCGCGCGGCCGCCGCGGCGGCCGGCTGCCGATCACGCTGACCGGGGCGGCGAACCCGCTGCCGGTGCAGTACACGACGCCGGTGCCGTCAGCGCAGGTGAAGTCGGCGGTGCTCCTCGCCGGGCTGAACGCCCCCGGCGCCACGGTCGTCATCGAGCGCGAGGCGACGCGCGACCACACCGAGCGGATGCTTCGGGGCTTCGGCGCCGAGATCGCCACCGAGGTGACGCCCGAGGGCCACGTCATCACCCTGCGCGGCCAGCCCGACCTGCGGCCGCAGACCATCGCCGTGCCGCGCGACCCGTCCTCGGCCGCCTTCCCGGTGGTGGCGGCGCTGCTCGTCGAGGGCTCGGATGTGCTGGTGCCGGGGATCGGGCTCAATCCGACGCGCGCGGGGCTCTACGACACGCTGGTCGAGATGGGCGCTTTGCTCGACTTCGGCGACCGCCGCGAGGAGGGCGGCGAGCCCGTCGCCGACCTTCGCGTGCGCTTCGGGCCGCTCAGGGGAGTCGAGGTGCCGCCGGAGCGCGCGCCGTCGATGATCGACGAATACCCGGTCCTCGCGGCGCTGGCCGCGACCGCCGAGGGCACGATGACGATGCGCGGCATCGGCGAGCTGCGCGTCAAGGAGAGCGACCGCATCGACGCGATGGCGCGCGGGCTCGAGGCCTGCGGCGTGCGGCTCGAGGAAGGCGAGGATTTCCTGATCGTCCACGGCCGCGGCCCGGGCAGCGTCGCGGGCGGCGTGACGGTGGAGAGCCGCCTCGACCACCGCATCGCCATGGCGTTCCTCTGCCTCGGCCTCGCCGCGCGGCGGCCGATCACCGTCGACGACGGCGGGCCGATCGCGACGAGCTTCCCGAGCTTCCTGCCGCTGATGCGCGCGCTCGGCGCCGACATCCGCGAGGCCGTGGCATGATGGCGCGGGAGAGCGGCGGCTGCGTGGTCGAGGGATTCCGCGCGTGATCTTCACCGTTGCCATCGATGGCCAGGCGGCGGCCGGCAAGGGCACCATCGGCCGCGCGCTCGCAGGCAAATTCGGCTTCGCGCATCTCGACACCGGGCTGCTCTACCGCGCGGTCGGGATGCAGGCGCTCGCCGACGGCCGCGGCGTCATCGATCCGCATTGGGCGGCGGAGCTCGCCCGGCGGCTGGGGCCCGAGGCGCTGGAGCGCGACGACCTGCGCTCGGCCCGCGCCGGGCAGGCGGCGTCGAAGGTGGCGGCGCTGCCCGAGGTGCGGGCGGCGCTCCTCGAGATGCAGCGTCGCTTCGCCCGCCGCGAGGGCGGCGCGGTGCTCGACGGCCGCGACATCGGCACGGTGATCTGCCCCGAGGCCGAGGCCAAGCTCTTCGTCACCGCCTCCGACGAGGTGCGCGCGCACCGGCGCGCCGCCGAGCTCGGCGCGCCCGACGCGGCGGCGGTTCTGGCCGAGATCCGCGCCCGCGACGCGCGCGACGCGGGCCGCGACGTGGCGCCGATGGTCGCGGCAAAGGATGCGCTCTTGCTCGACACGACGGATCTGTCTATAGACGCGGCCGTCGCCAAGGCCGTCGCCTACGTCACGGGCCGCTTGCCGGGCGCGGACCGCAGGGGCCGCGCACCGGCCGATCCTGCATGAAGGCCGCCTCGGCGGAAAAGACCGGCGGAGCCAACCGCCTGGCCGGAAATACGCAAACGAACTGGAGAGACTGAATGCCAGCAGCGGCAACGAAGGATGATTTCGAGGCCCTCCTCAACGAGAGCTTCGAGCTGGAGACCCCCGAGGAGGGGACGGTCGTCAAGGGCATCGTGCTCGCGATCGAGGCCGGACAGGCCATCATCGACATCGGCTACAAGATGGAAGGCCGGGTCGACCTCAAGGAATTCACGCCCCCGGGCAAGGCGCCGGAGATCGCCATCGGCGACACCGTCGAGGTGTTCCTCGACCGCGTCGAGAACGCCCGCGGCGAGGCGGTGCTCAGCCGGGAGAAGGCGCGGCGCGAGGAGGCGTGGGACCGCCTCGAGAAGGCCTACGCCAAGGAGGAGCGCGTCGAGGGCGCGATCTTCGGCCGCGTCAAGGGCGGCTTCACCGTCGACCTCGGCGGCGCGGTGGCGTTCCTGCCGGGCTCCCAGGTCGACGTGCGCCCGGTGCGCGACGCCGGTCCGCTCATGCACATGCCGCAGCCGTTCCAGATCCTGAAGATGGACCGCCGCCGTGGCAACATCGTCGTCAGCCGCCGCGCCGTGCTCGAGGAGAGCCGCGCCGAGCAGCGCGCCGAGATCGTCGCGCGCCTGACCGAGGGCGACACCATCGACGGCGTCGTGAAGAACATCACCGAGTACGGCGCCTTCGTCGACCTCGGCGGCGTCGACGGCCTCCTGCACGTCACCGACATGGCGTGGCGCCGGGTCAACCACCCCTCCGAGATCCTGTCGATCGGCGAGACCGTGAAGGTCCAGGTCATCAAGATCAACAAGGAGACCCAGC
>JBDHSS010000168.1:0-6731 GCA_039808205.1 Paracoccaceae bacterium
GGCCGCCATCGATGCCGCGGTCTCGGCGACCGGCGCGATCGGCGCGGCGGCGCTGGCGATCGCCGGCCCGTCGCTCGGCAACCAGCGGCGCAACGGCTTCCGCTGCGTGATGGAGGCGATCAAGCAGAAGTTCACGCTGTTCTCGCCGGACGGCGTGCCTCTCCGGGCGACGTTGTCGGTGACGCTGCGCGAGTATCGCACGCTCAACGATCAGCTGGAGCGGCTGCACCTGAGCTCGCCCGACCGAACCCATGCGCATGTGCTCGGCCAGACCGACACGCTGTCGGGCGTGGCGAACCGCTACTACGAGCGGCCGGGGGAGTGGCGGGCGATCGCCGACCACAACGGCATCGACGACCCGCGCCGGCTCGTTGCCGGGCGGGTGCTCGAAGTGCCGAGCCTGAGGTGAGGGGGCGGGGATGACCACGGTCAAGCTCGCGAAGGAGGCCAGGGCGATCGGCGAGTTCTATGTGCCGCGCTTCGAGATCCACGCCCAGGGCGCGGCGGTCGACGAGGCGGTGATCCGCGACGTGACCCAGGTCACCTACAAGGACAGCATCAAGGAGATCGACAGCTTCGAGCTGACGGTCGGCAACTGGAACTCGCTGACCCGCACCTTCAAGTACATCGGCAGCGAAACCGCGAAGACCCTGTCGCCTGCCTCGCCCGAGGCGCTGCGCTACAAGCTCTTCGAGCCCGGCGCACGGGAGTTCGAGCTCCGCCTCGGCTATGGCAGCACGCTGACGCTGATGACGCGGGGCAGCGTCACCACCATGGAGCCGAGCTTCCCGGCGAGCGGGCCGCCGACGCTGACGGTGCGGGCGCTCAACGTGCTGCACCGGCTGCGCGACAAGCCGCGCTCGCAGCACTGGAACGGCAAGCGCGACAGCGAGATCGCGACCAGCATCAAGACGCTGACCGATCCCGCCACCCAGCGGAAGCTGAAGGTGCGGGTGCGCAAGGACGCGCGGACGGCGGAGCTGCCGATCGACTACGTGGCGCAGGACAACCAGACCGACATCGACTTCCTGTTCCAGCGCGCGCGCAACGCCGGCTATGTCGTCTATGTCGACAGCGAGACGAAGCCGAACGGCAAGGTCGAGGATTTCCTCTATTTCGGCCCGTCCGACGACAAGCACCCGCGGGTGCTCGACGTCACCTACGAGCTCGAGTGGGGCATCTCGCTCATGGACTTCAAGCCGACGCTCTCGACCGCGAAGCAGGTGAGAAGTGTCGAGGTCCGAAGCTGGAACCGCCAGACCAACCGGCCGATCCGCGCCAAGGCCGACCTGAAGAGTCCCGGCATCAAGGTGAACGCCGACCTCCTGCCGCTGCTCACGCAGGCCGGCGCAGAGCCGCGCGAGGAGGTCGTCGCCAACGAGCCGCAGGCGACGCCGCAACAGGCGCAGCGCCGGGCGCTGGCGCTGCTCTCGGACCGCCTGAAGGAGATGGTGACGGCACAAGGCACGACGATCGGGCTGCCGAACCTGCGGGCCGGGCAGAAGGTGCGGATCAAGGGCGTCGGCTCGCGGTTCTCGGGCGTCTACTTCGTCACCGAGTCGACCCACACCATCGCGGACGCCGGCTACACCACCCGCTTCAGCGCGCGGCGCGAAGAGCCGCTGCCGAAAGGATGAGACGATGAGCCAGAGGCACGGCGTGGTCACCGCCTTCGTCAAGCAGACCGACGTGAAGCAGGGTCGGGTGATCGTCGAGTACCGCTCGATCGACGACAAGCTGGAAAGCGCCTGGGCGCCGATCGCCAGCCCGATGTCGGGCAAGGGCCGGGGTGCGCTCTTCATGCCGGAGAAGGGCGACGAGGTGCTGGTCGCCTTCGAGGACGGCCAGATGGATACGCCCTACGTGGTCGGGTTCCTGTGGAACGGCGAGCAGGTCTCGCCGGAGACCGAAGCCGACAACCGGGTGATCGTCACCCCCGGCGGCAACCAGCTGCGCTTCGAGGACAAGGCGGGCGACCGCCGAGTGGTGCTGAAGTCGGCCGGCGGGCGCAGCGTGACGCTGGACGACAAGCTGCCCGGCAAGGTCGAGATCGCGTCGGGCGCCCACACGGTCGTGCTCGACGACACGCCGGGAGCGGCCAGCGTCTCGATCAGGGCGGGCAGCGCCGGGCTCGTCTCGATCCAGCTTGGCACGGTGCCGCCCACGGTTTCCGTCACCACCGGCACCTCGACGGTCAGCATCGGCCCGGCGGGCGTGACAGTGACCGCGGCGGGGATGCTGACGATCACCGCCGGCATGGTCGCGGTCAACGCCGGAATCACCACGTTCTCCGGCGCGGTACAGTGCAGCTCGCTCGTCACCAACGCCGTTGCAAGCCCGCTCTACACTCCGGGCATCGGCAACCTGATCTGAGGTGCGGCCATGACCGTCGTCCCCGCCCCGAGCCTTCCCGCCACTCCGGCGCCTCTGACGGAGCCGCTGAAGATCCGCCTCGCCGGCATCCGACGGGCGGACGGCGCCGCCGCCGGGGAGGCCGACGTCGCCTCGGCCGGCGTCCTCGTCTTCCGCGGCAGCCCCGGCGCGGCCGAGCTCTGGGACGACGGCGCCAAGGGCTGGCGGCTGGCGCCGCCCGACGACGGGCTGAAGCAGGCGAGCCCGCTCTTCGGGGCCTTCAACGCGGACGGCGGCCCGGCCTGGGAGGCGACGCTGGTCGCGATCGGCCAGAAGGACGGCGCAGGTGCGGACGCCTACAAGGCGGCCGAGGCCGGCACGCCGAGCTATTTCGTGCGCGGCATCGTCACCGGCGGCGACGGCACGACGCTCGGGCCCCCTTCGCCCGCCTTCACCTTCGCCGACGCCGCGGCGAAGTCGCGCTTCACCACCGAGTTCGACATCGCCGACACCAAGCCCGAGGCAGCCCACCGCGTGCGGATGCAACTGAAGGGCGACGCGCTGCAATCCGCGGGCTGGCTCGAGATCCGCTCGACCCCAAGCTTCGAGCTGGAAATCGCGAGCTGCGACGGCAGCGGCGCGGTGCGCGCGCGGGTGCTGCTCGCGGCGAGCGGCGACATCCGCTTGACGCCGGCGGCGGGCGCGAAGGTGGTGGTCGACGGCGACCTGGAGGCGGGCCGCATCCTCTACACCCCCGCGGGCGGCGGCCCGAAGCAGTGGCTCGCGTGAGGCGGCGATGGCGAGCCCGGCCCCCCAGGAACGGCGCTTTCTCGGCATCGGGTGGAAGTTCCCGCTGCAGGTGACGCCGAACGGGCGGATCGCCCAGGCCCGCGCCGAAGCCCGGGTCGAGGAGTCGATCCTGCTCATCCTCGCGACCGCGCGCGGCGAGCGGCCGATGCTGCCCGACTTCGGCTGCGGCATCCACGATCTCGTGTTCGCGCCGAACGACTCCGGGACGATCGCCCTTGTGGTGCACATGGTGCGCGAGGCGCTCGTCCGCTACGAGCCGCGTATCGACGTGCTCGACGTCCTGGCCGACAGCACCGCCGACAGCCCGAACCTGCTCCTGGTCCGGATCAACTACCGCATCCGCGCGACGAACGCGATCGGAAACCTCGTCTATCCGTTCTACATCACGGAGGGACGCTAGATGGCCCTCGAAGATGCCGTCCCGATCGTCGACGACCGCCGCTTCGACGACATCCTGGAGGAGATCCGCACGCGGATCGCCCGCTACACGCCCGAGTGGCAGCCGGTCTGGAACGACACCAACGACAGCGACCCGGGGATCACCCTCGCCCAGCTGATGGCTTGGCTATCGGAGATGCTGCTCTACCGGATGGGCAAGGTTCCGGAGCTGAATTACCTGCGCTTCCTCGGCATGCTCGGCATCGAGCTCGAGGCGGCGCAGCCGGCGCGGGCCGACATCGTGTTTCCGGTGCTCGACACCGCGACCAAACCTTACGTGGACGTGCCGCCGCGCACCCAGGTCTCGGCCGCGGCCGACGACGACGGCCCCCCGCTCGTCTACGAGACCGAGCGGAGCGTGCGCGCGCTGACCGCGCGGCTCCTGTCGGTGCAGACCTACGACACCGGCGTGCATCGCGACCGGACCGGCGACAACGACGGTCTGGCCGCCTTCGAGCCGTTCGGCGCGCTCGCCCTCGCCGATGCCGCGCTGGTGCTCGGCTTCGGGTTTCCCGACGCCTACCCGACGCCGGACGACTTCCCGGAGATGACCTTCGACCTCGCGGTCTATGCCGGCGGCGACCAGGCGGCGCGGGCGCCGGTCTCGTGCGGGGCGGGACCGGCCTTTGCCCCGGCGCGGGTGCAATGGGAATACTGGGACGGCGCGGCTTGGCAGCGGATGGCGTCGCTCCGCGACACGACGCTCGCCTTCACGCGCACCGGCTTCGTCACACTCCGCACGCCGGCCGCAAGCGGGGCGATGAGGCGCGACTTCATGGGCGCCTATGTCGACGACGGCGCCCGGCCGCGGCTCTTCTGGATCCGCGCCCGCCTCGCCGCGGCGCAGTACGAGACGCCGCCGTCGATCGTCGGGGTCCGCGCCAACGTCGGCACGGCGCTGCAGGCGCAGACGGTACAGGGCGAGGTGCTGGGCGGCACCGACGGCTCGCGCAACCAGAGCTGGACGCTGGCGAACACGCCGGTGATCGCCGGCAGCGTCTCGATCGAGATCGACGACGGCACCGGTGCCGCGCCGTGGCGAGTGATCGACGACCTGATCGAGGCGGATCGCGACGCCACGGTGCTGGCGCTGGCGCCGGCCAGCGGGGTGCTCACGGCGGGCGACGGCGTGCACGGCGCGGTGCCGACGGCCAACGCCCAGAACCCGGACGCGAACGTGGTGGCGCTCGAGTACCGCTATGGCGGCGGCGCGCGCGGCAACGTTCCGGCGGGTGCGATCGACAGCCTGCTCACCCCGGTCGAAGGCATCGACGCCGGTGGCGTCACGAACCTCTTCGCCGCCGTGGGTGGCCGCGACGAGGAGCGGCTCGACGCGGCGAAGGAGCGGGCGAGGAGCGCGATTCGCGCCCGCGGACGGGCGGTGACGACCGAGGATTTCGAGGCGCTGGCGAAGCAGGCGGGCGACATCGCCCGGGCCAAGGCCTTCCCGCTCCTGCACCCGCAGTTCCCGAGCGTGCCGGTGCCGGGCGCGATCAGCGTCGTCATCGTGCCGAACGCCAGGCGCGTCAGCGGGCAGACGTTCCGGCCGACGCCGTCCGACGGGCTGATGCGGGCGGTCTGCGCCTGGCTCGACCAGCGGCGGCTTCTGACCTCGGAGGTCTTCGTGCTGGCGCCGAGCTACCAGGAGGTGGTGGTGACCGCCTCGATCGTCGCCCGTGGCGACGCGGACACCGCATCGGTGCACGAGGGCGCGGCCGCGGCGCTCGCCGACTATTTCGATCCGATCGTCGGCGGCGACGACGGCACCGGCTGGGAGTTCGGCGCGACGATCCGCTACTCCAAGGTCTACCAGCGCATCTTCGCCGTCGATGGCGTCGACTCGATCGAGCGGCTGGTGATCGCGCTCGACGGCGAGGAATTCCCCGAGTGCCGCGACGTGCCGATCGCTGCGAGCGGGCTGCTCGCGTCGGGCGAGCACGCGCTCGACGTCTCGCTCGCGGGCGAGGAGGCCATGGCATGAACGCGCGCGTTCCTCCGCTCACGGCCGCCCAGCGCGACGCGCTGCACGTCGGCCCGGGCGACGCGCTGCCGCACGATCCCCGCGCGCTCGTCCTCTATGCCCGCGCCTGCGCCGATCCGCACCGCGGCTTCGCGGTCGGCCGGCTCGATGCGGTGGAGATCGGGCCGTCGAGCGGCACGCTCACGCTCGCACCGGCGCCGGAGGCCGACCGGCTGCTGGCCGAGCCCTCGGGCAGCTTCGGCGGGCTGGTGCCGCCGACGAACGTTGCCATCGCCCGCGACGGCCAGGTCTATCTCGCCGACCGGTCGTCGGCGCTGGTGAAGCTCTTCGACCCCTGCGCCTGCGCCTTCGTGCCGCTCCCGTGCCTCGGCGGGCGCGGGGCCGAGCCGGCCGGGACGAACGGCTTCGTGCCGCTCGACCGGTTCGCCGATCCGACCGGGCTCGCGGTCAACGGGCGGAGCCTCCTCGTCGCCGACCGCGGCCTCGCCCGGGTGGTGGTCGTCGACCTCGTCGGCGCGGTGCCGCGCGGCGCGCTGCGCCTGCCGGCGGCGACCGGCCTGCGCCGTACCTGGACGCCGTTCGGCGTCGCGGTCGATGCAGGCGGGCGAATCTACGTCAGCGACCCCGACCATGCCCGGATCGACGTCTTCGCCCGCGACGGCCGCTGGCGGGCCGCGTGGACCGGTCTCGGGCAGGTCTCGCATCTCGCCGTCGACGCGGGCGGCGTGCTCCTCGCCGTCATCGAGAACGACCGGGCGGATCCGACCGGTGCCCTCGTCGCCACCGCCGTCGCGATCGTCGATGGCGGGCGCCATCCGGTGCCGCCGCGCGCCGCCGACGCCGCCGGGCGCTTCCCCTGCCCGCCGCTCGCCGTCGACCGTGACGGCCGCCTGCATCTCGGCGCGCTCTGCGGCGGCACGGGCGATGCGGTGTTCGACACCAGCGGGTACGCGGTCGCCGCCAAGGACCGGGTCGCCCCGGTGCTCTACGCGAAGGAAGGCACCTACCTGAGCGCCGCGCTCGCCGCCCGGCGCGCCGGCTGCATCTGGCACCGGATCCTGCTCGTCGGGACGCTCCCGGCCCGCACGCGCATCGAAATCCGCACCACGGCCTCCGACGTGCTCCTCGACGACGGCGAGCTCGCCGACCT
>JBDHSS010000169.1:0-6678 GCA_039808205.1 Paracoccaceae bacterium
GAGACCGTCCTGGCCGCGCGGCGCGAGCGGATCCGCGCCGAGGTGCGCGCCGTGCTCGCGGCGCCGGCGACGAGCGGCTTCCTGCTCGACCTCGCGGCCTTCGTCGAGACCCGCGGCTGGCTGGCGCCCGCCGACTACGGCCAGACCGAGCGGCTCGCGACGCCGATCGGTGTGTTGGCGCCCGGGCTTCTCGGCCATCGCCAGCGCAAGGCGAAGAAGCGCGCGCGGCACATCCGCGATCTTGACGCGGCGGGCCTGCATGCGCTGCGCAAGGCGCTGAAGAAGCTGCGCTACACCGTCGACATGCTCGGCGGGCTGCTTCCGGGCAAGCGCGCCGACGCTTACCGCGCCGCGCTCAAGGAGCTGCAGGACAGTTTCGGCGCGCTGAACGACGCCGCGATGGCGCGGCACGAGCTCGCCGGGCCCGAGACACCGGCGCCGGGCGATCCGGCGGCGCAGCGGGCGGTCGGCTGGACACTGGGCGCGCTGGCGGTCGAGGCGCTGGACGCCCGGCCGCGGGTCATCGAGCGCTGGGGCGAGCTTGCGGGCACCCGGCCATTCTGGAAGTGAGGGCAGCGATGAAGCGCTCGGAGATCAACGACATCCTGCGCGACGGCCGCGCCTTCATCCGCTCGTTCGGCTTCCTGTTGCCGCCGCTCGCCGACTGGTCGCCGGACGAGCTTCGCGAGCGCCGGGCGGAGATCGGTGGCATCGTCGACGCCGGGCTCGGCTGGGACATCACCGACTTCGGCCAGGGCCGCTTCGAGACCACGGGGCTCGTGCTCTTCACGCTCCGGAACGGCCGCGAGGCGGACCTGCGCCGCGGTTCCGGCATGTGCTACGCCGAGAAGATCATGGTGGTCCGCCGCGATCAGGTGACGCCGATGCACCGGCACATCGTCAAGGCGGAGGACATCATCAACCGCGGCGGCGGAACGCTGGCGCTGCAGCTCTTCGCCTCCGACGCGACCGGGCACATCGACCGCGCCGCCTCGGTGACGGTTGCCACCGACGGCCTCCGGCGCACGCTGCCGGCGGGGTCGGTGCTGCGGCTCGGGCCGGGCGAGAGCGTGACGCTCTTGCCCGGCGTCTGGCACAGCTTCTGGGCCGAGGACCGCGACGCGCTCGTCGGCGAGGTCTCGACGGTCAACAACGACCGCACCGACAACATCTTCGTCGACAAGATCGGCCGCTTCCCGGAGATCGAGGAGGACGAGGATCCGGCGCACCTCCTCGTCTCCGACTATCCGCGCTGGTTCGAGTAGGGGAACACGAGAAAGCCCCGCCGGTGGGCGGGGCTTTCCGACGGGCGCCGGATGGCGCCCGGGATCAGGTCGGCCGCGTCAGTTGCGGTTGCCGAAGAGCTGCAGCAGCATCATGAACATGTTGAGGAAGTTCAGGTAGAGCTGCAGCGCGCCCATGATCGCCGCCTTGCCCACGAACTCCTGGCCCTCGGCCGCGCGCAGCTGCAGGTAGGTGTTCTTGATGTTCTGCGTGTCATAGGCGGTCAGGCCGGCGAAGATCAGCACGCCGATCGCCGAGACCGCGAAGTTCACCGCCGGCGACGCCAGCCAGATGTTGATGAGCGAGGCGACGATCAGGCCGACCACGCCCATGATGAGGAACGAGCCCCAGCCGGAGATGTCCTTCTTCGTGGTGTAGCCCCAGAGGCTGAGGCTGGCGAAGGCGATCGCGGTCACGAAGAACACCTGCGCGATCGACATGCCGGTGAAGACGGCGAAAATCCAGCTGATCGAGAGCCCCATCAGCGCCGAGAACAGCCAGAACACGCCCTGCGCCGCGCCCTCGGACATGCGGTTGAGCCCGGCGGAGAAGGCGAACACCACCGCGAGCGGCGCGAACATCACCACCCACTTGAGCGGCGAGGTGAACATCGCCTGCAGCAGGCCGACCGGCAGGAAGTGGGTCGGCTCGCCGGCGACGGCGCGCGCGAAATCGGTGCCGACCACCCAGGCGATGACGCCGGTGATCACCATCGCCACGGCCATCAGGCCGTAGACCTTGCTCATGTGCGCGCGCAGGCCCTCGTCGATCGCGGCGGTGGCGGTGCCGGCACCGGCCCGACGAACAGTCCCGTAGTCGGCCATCGATTCCCTCCGTTAGCCTTGGGCCCCCGCGGGCGGTTCCCGCGCAGGCTCCCTGATATTGGCGAGGCGCGCGCGGTTTTCAACCGGGCGCCGCGCCCGTCGGGGTCAATGTGACGAAATTTCTAGGGTTTGTCACGCCGTCGCCGGGTTCCTTTTCCGCCGGCTCGCGCCATGGTGACCGCGGTTGACCGGCGCGGTATTGCCGGCGAGGCTCGGGGCCGCTCGGGCGCGGGAGAAGCAAGCATGCGGGTCATCGGGGTGCTCTTCGCCGTCGTTGCGGCCGCGGGCCTTGCGCTCGCGACACCGCGGTCGGCGGCGGCCGAGGTGCGCATCCTCGCCTTCGGCGATTCGCTGACCTACGGCTCGGGCCTGCCGCCGGCCGAGGGCTTCGTGCCGCAGCTCGAGGCGTGGCTGCGCGCCAATGGGGCACCCGACGCCACGGTCATCAACGGGGGCGTGCCGGGCGAGACCTCGGGCGAGGGCCTTGCCCGCATCGGCAAGGCGCTCGCGAGCAACCCGGATGCGGTCATCGTCGCGCTCGGCGCCAACGATCTCTTGCGCGGGCTGCCGACGCGGGCGCTGTGGCAGAACCTCGACGGCATTCTCGCGGCGATCGACCGGCAGGGGGCGCCGGCGCTGCTCGCCGGGCTCCCGGCGCCGCCGACCTGGCGCCCAGACGACCGCAAGGCGTTCCGCGCCGCCTTCCGCAACGTGGCCGAGCGGCACGACGCGATCTTCGTGCCGTCGTTCTTCGGCGGCATGAGCGGGCAGGGCATGCTTGGAGTGCGGCGGATGATGCAGAAGGACGGCATCCACCCGAACGCCGCCGGCGTCGCCGCCAATGTCGCGGCAATCGGCCCGTCGGTAAAAGCGCTGGTGGCACGGGCGCGCCGGGCGCCGGCGCGATGATCCGCGCCTTCGCCGCCATCGCCCTGCCCGACGCGGTGCGGCACGACCTGATGCTGGTAGAGGCCGGGCTGCCGGTGCCGCGGGTGATCCCGCCGGAGAACCTGCACCTGACGCTGGTCTTCCTCGGCGAGCTGCCCGAGCCGGTGCTCGCCGACGTCGACGCGGCCTTCGCCGGCGTGCGCGCGCCCGGCTTCGCGCTCGCGCTCGCCGGCATCGGCCTCTTCGGCGGCAGCAAGCCGCGCAGCGTCCACGCCGAGGTGGCGGAGAGCCCGGCGCTCCGCCACCTGCAGGCGAAAGTCGAGACCGCGGCACGCAGCGCCGGCGTCGAGGTGCCGGGCCGGCGCTACCAGCCGCACGTGACGCTGGCGCGCCTGCCGGAGCGCTTCGCCGACCGCGACCGCCTCACGGCGGCGGTGGCGATGCGCGGCGGCTATCGCACGCCGCCGTTCCCGGTCGAGGACTTCCGCCTCTATCGCTCGTGGCTGGCGCCGTCGGGCTCGACCTACGCCGAGCTCGCGCGCTATCCGCTGTCGGCGGTGTAGAGCGGCAGGACCGGGCACCAAACGACCGAAGCGGGGCCTTTGGCCCCGCGAGTCCCGGCCCGACAGGCAAACGCATGCGTTTGCCGGGCCGTTCGGTGGAGCGCGGGACGCGCGGAGCCGAAGGGGCGTGGGTACGTCGCTGTCAGTGGTAATCCGTCCGCGTCCGCCCTGGCGGATGCGTAAGCGCATCCGCCCCCGGCAGGGCGGATGCGGACGGATTTGTCCACGCCAAATCCGTCGGCGGCGGCACCGTCGTGCCGACGGCCAGACCGCGAGGAACTGCCTACCCGATGCGCGGCCGCCGCAACTCCTGGGCGACATCCGCGCGGCTGAGGCCCATGTCGCGCAGCATGCGGTCGTCGAGCTCGAGCAGCGTGCGCTGCATCCGGTATCGGGCATCGAGCCCGGACAGGATGTCGAGGATGCCGCGCAGTCCGAGGCGCGGCCGGGAAACGCGGGTCTGGCGCGGCGCAACCATGGCGGTCATCGTGGTCTCCATCAGGGATTGTCGTGCGTGATGGCTCTTGCATCACCGTGCTTGATATTTACGCTCGGACGCGCTAAAAGAAAAACGATGATTTGTTGCCCGAACCATCAAGGATGGTGATATGGCCCGGCAATTCGACCTGACCGCCCTGCGCTCCTTCGTCGCCGTCGCCGATGCCGGCGGCGTGACCCGCGCCGCGACGCAGCTCAACCTGACGCAATCGGCAGTCTCGATGCAGCTGAAGCGGCTCGAGGACACGCTCGGGTTGCCGCTTCTCGACCGCTCGGCGCGCACGATCGCCCTGACCGCGCAGGGCGAGCAGCTGCTCGCCTATGCCCGGCGGCTCCTTGCGCTCAATGACGAGGCCTGGGGGCGGCTGACCCATCCGGCCTTCGAGGGCCAGCTCGACTTCGGCGTGCCGCACGACATCATCTATCCGCACGTCCCGGTGGTGCTGCAGCGCTTCGCCGCCGAGTTCCCGCGCGTCAAGCTGCAGCTGCATTCGCTCTACACCAGCGGACTCAAGGAGATGCTCGCGCGCGGCGAGATGGACATCATCCTGACCACCGAGGCCGGCGTCGACGCCGGCGGCGAGACGCTGCGAAGGGAGCCGCTGGTCTGGGCCGGCGCGCCGGGCGGGCAGGCGTGGCGGTCGCGGCCGCTGCGCTTCGCCTCCTGCGCGCACTGCGTCTTCAAGCGCCCGGCGCTCGAGGCGCTCGAGGCCGCGGGCATTGCCTGGGAGTTCGCGGTCGAATCGATCTCGACCGCCGCCATCGAGGCCAGCGTCGCCGCCGACCTCGCGGTCAGCGTGCAGATGCAGAGCGGCGTGCCGGCGCGCTGCGAGGCGGTGCGCCACGGCGGCGCGCTGCCGCAGCTGCCCGACCACCGCGTCAACATGTACGTGGCACCCGGCCCGCGCGCCGTGCTGGCCGAGCGGCTGGCGGCGCTGCTGCGCCAGGCCTACGGCGTCGCCGACTGCCTCGCGGCCGAGTGACGGAGCAGACCGCGCGGGTTGCGCCGCCGGCCGATCCGGGCGACAGAGGGGCGCCCTCCAGGGAACCCGCGCCACCCGAATGTACCCCTTCGTCCGCCTCGGCACCGAGCTTGCGCTGGCGCATCGCGCCGGCCCGCTGGCGCTCGACGCCACCCACGTCTCGACCCACACCTGTCTGCCGTGGGATCTCGATCCGTGGATCGAGCTCAACAACGGCCGGACCCTGACACTCTACGACCTCGGCCGGGTGCCGCTCATCAGCCGGACCGGCTTCTTCCCGATCCTGCGCCGCGAGGGCTGGGGGATGACGGTGGCCGGCTCGTCGATCCGCTACCGCCGGCGGGTGCGCGGCTTCGACCGCGTCGAGATGCGCTCGGCCTTCGTCGGCCGCGACGCCCGCTTCCTCTACGTGCACCAGGCGATGTTCCGCGCCGGCGAGGCGCTGTCGTCGGTGCTGATCCGCGTCGCCACCGCCGGGCCGGGCGGGATCGTGCCGACCGACCGGGTGATCGCGGCACTCGGCCGCGGCGACCTGCCCGAGCCGCCGCCCTGGGTCGCGGCCTGGAGCGCGGCGGAGGCGTCCCGTCCCTGGCCGCCGGCCTTCGCATGAGCCCGCCCTTCGCCTCGCGCCGGGGCGTCGTCGCCTGGATGCTCTACGACTGGGCCAACCAGCCGTTCGCAACGCTTATCACCACGTTCGTCTTCGGGCCGTGGTTCGTCGCCGTGGCGATCGGCGACCCGGTGCGCGGGCAGGCGCTCTGGGGCTGGGCCAGCGCCGCCGCCGGCGCGCTTGCGGCGCTGTCGGCGCCGGTCCTCGGCTCGATCGCCGACCGCACCGGCGCGAGGAAGGCGTGGGTGCTCGCCGCCTCCGTGCCCTACGTGCTCGGCTGCCTCGGGCTCTGGGCCGCGTCGCCCGGCATGTCGGACGCGACGCTGGTGCTCACAGCCTTCGGCGCCGCCTTCGTCGGCTCCGAGCTCGGCGTCGTCTTCACCAACGCCATGTTGCCTGACCTGGCGCCGCGATCCGAGATCGGGCGCATTTCGGGCTCGGGCTGGGCGCTCGGCTATCTCGGCGGCCTCGTCTCGCTCGCCTTCGTGCTCCTGTTCCTCGCCCCGGCGCCGGGGCGCGACGTCACCCTGATCGGCCTCGCGCCGATCCTCGGCCTCGACCCGGCGGCCGGCGAGCCCGAGCGCTTCACCGGCCCGCTCTCGGCGATCTGGTACGTGGTTTTCGCGCTGCCGCTCTTTCTCTTCACTCCCGATCGGCCGGCGACCCACGCGCCGGGCGCGCTGCGCGCCGGCCTCGCCGACCTCCGCGCCACCGTGCGACTGGCGCGGCGGCATCGGAGCCTCTTCGCCTTCCTGGTCTCCTCGATGATCTACCGCGACGCGCTGGCAGCACTCTACACCTTCGGCGGCATCTACGCCGCCGGCGTCCTCGGCTGGGGCGCCTTCCAGCTCGGCGTCTTCGGCATCGTCGCCGCGGCCGTCGGCGCCCTCGGCACGTTCCTCGCCGGTCGCGCCGACAGCCGCTTCGGTCCTCTCCCTGTCATCGTCGCCTCGATCCTGCTCCTGGCCGGCGTCGCGGTCTTCGCGCTCCTCACCACCCGCGTCTCGGTGATGGGCATCCCGGTCGCG
>JBDHSS010000170.1:0-6616 GCA_039808205.1 Paracoccaceae bacterium
GCGTCAGCCGGCCGAAGACGCTCGACGGGTTGAGCGTGCGGTCGCCGTTGAGCGTCCGGCCGCCCCAGATCAGCGCTTCCGGCGTGCGCTCGGCGAAGGCGACGAGCCGGTCGATCGCCCGGTCGAGGACCAGGGTATCGGGGTTGAGCAGCAGCAGGTACTTGCCCCGCGCCGCCGTCGCCGCGAGGTTGTTGCCGACGGCGAAGCCGTGGTTGGTCGGGCTCGCGATCAGCCTGAGGCCGGGGAAGGCGGCGGCGATCGCCGCGGCCGAGCCGTCGGGCGAGGCGTTGTCGAGCACGACGAGCTCGTGCGGCACCCGCGTCTCGGCGAGAACGCTCGCCAGGCAGTCGAGCGTCATCGCGCGGGTGTTGTAGCTGATCACCAGGATCGAGACGATCGGGTCGGGATCGGGCTCATGAGGCGGGTTCTCCGGCACCGGGAAGGGCAGGGGGCCCGGCAGCGGCGCGGGATCGGGATCGTCGGTCACGGGGGTCGGGCCCTCCTCTCGCTCGGGGGTCAGCCGGGGATGTAGCGCGGCAAGGCCGGCAGCAGCGCGTCGAGGAAGCGGCCGAGGCGCGCGTCGGCCGCCGCGGTGCCGCCCGCTTCGATCGGGGTGACGAGCCGCACCAGCCCGCCGTCGCTGCGGCCGAGCCGGAGGCCGTCGGCGAGCATGGCGAAGCGCGCGGCGAAGTCGCCGGTGTCGCGCCGGCCGCGGCCCTCGAACCAGTAGTAGACGAGGGCGCGCTCGCTGCCCTTCTGGATCACCGCGCGGTTGACCGCGAAGCTCGAGCCGGCGGCCGCGACCGCGACCGGCGCCAGGCCCGCCATCTCCCAGCCCGCACCAGGCAGGCAGACCTCGGGCGAGTGGATCGCCGCCCCGGCGGTCTGCCGGCCGTAGAAGGTGAGGAAGAGGTCGACCGGCGCTGCCTCGGCGGGGCTCGCGTAGAGGGCGGCGAGGTAGTCGTCGGCGCCGAGCACGCGCTCGAGCGACGGCTTCAGCGTCCCGGCGGTGCCCTGCCAGCCGCCGGGAAGCGCCAGCGGGAAGCCGGCGAAGGCGGCGCGCGGCGGCGGGTCCGACTGCCGCGCCGGCGCGAGGCTCCAGGCGAGCGAGAGCGCGAGCGTCACGAGTGCTGCGCCGACCAGCGCCGGCGCCGCCGGCAGGAAGCGGATGCGGCCGAGCTCGGCGCCGAGCCCGGTGAAGTCGAGATCGAGCGCCACCCCGAGCGGCCGGCGGTCGCCCACGAGCCGCTGCATCGCCTTGGCGAGCAGGAGGAGCACGCCGAGGCAGGCGAGAAACACCACCCAGCCCTCGAAGACGTGCAAGGCCCCCTCGGCCTGGGCGGGCCCGAAGCGGTCGACGAGGACGCCGATCGCGCCGATGCGGAGCGCGTTCATCGCGACGGCGATCGGCACCGCGAGGAAGAGCAGCACCAGCTTCTGCCACGAGGGCCCGCGGTAGAGCACCGCGAAGACGTAGGTGAAGCTCATGATCGGGAAGAGGTAGCGCAGGCCGGAGCAGGCCTCGGCCACCTGCAGCTCGATCACGCCGAGGTCGATGATGTTGCCGTCGAGGTAGACCGGGATGCCGGCCGCGGCGACGAGCTGCACCCCGATCGCCGAGGAGACGAGCTGCAGCGTGGTGGTGAGCTTCCAGTAGAGGAACTGCGGCAAGGGCAGCATGAAGACGAGATGCAAGACCGAGGGCCAGAAGCTCAGGCCGCGCCGCCAGCCGAAGCCGGTGAGCACGATGCCGCCGGTCCACAGGATCAGCGCGTAGAACACCAGATGGTCGATCTCGACGAGATTGCCGACGAGCGCGAGGCAGAGCGCCGCAGCGATCACCGCGACGCCGGGCCAGCGGTCGGCGACCGGCGCCGCCGGCGGCGGCACCGCCTTCATCTCGCGCAGGAACAGGTAGAACGACAGGACCGGGATCACCGGGCCGTGGCTGAACTCGGGCCGGGACCAGGCCTCGGCGAGGCCGGCGAGCCCGAAGCGGAACAAGGGCAGCGCCGCCAGCGTCGCGGCGAGGAGCCAGAACGCGCCCCAGGGCCGGGCCGCCGGGCGCTCGAGAACGCGCGAAGGGGTTGTCGCCGGCATCGGACCTCGAAAGCTACCGCTTACCCGTCGCCGCCCGGACCGCGAGGCCGGGGGCAGTTGCACATTGGGCGAAAACCGTCCGATCCGCCCGGAGGAATCGCTTTTCAGGGTAAACCGGGCCGGGCGGACGCGCTAGGTTCGCCGCGCACGGGTTGGTCGGTTCGGGACAGGGGGGGCAGGAATGCGACAGGAGACGAGCATGCGGGCCGCGGAGACGGCGCCGCGGGCCACCGGGCCGGTGCGGCACTGGCGCATCCATATCGGCGCGCACAAGACCGCCACCACCCACCTGCAGGAGACGCTGACGCTGATGCGGCCGGCGCTGACCGCGCAGGGCATCGACTACCTGCCGAACCACCTGGTGCGGATGCAGAAGCTCGCGCGCGCGCTCTGGCGGAGCCGGCCGCTGGCGCGGGTGCCGGTCATCGGGCCGGTGGTGCTGCGCCGGGCGATCCGCGAGCGGGTCGAGCCGCTCCGGATCGGGCCGCCGACGGTGGTCCTGTCGGAGGAGAACCTGCTCGGCCTGCCGCTCGAGCTGCTCGAGGTGCCGTTCTATGCCCGCGCCGAGCGCTACATCGCCCGCCTGGCGAGCCTCGCCGGCCGGGCGGATCTCGTGCTCTTCCTGTCGGTCCGGAGCTACGAGACGCTGCTGCCCTCGGCCTATGCCGAGGCGCTGAAGTTCGCGCCGCCGCCGTCCGGCGGCTTCGAGCCCGCGCGCCATCTCGCGGCGCCGCCGAGCTGGTTCGAGCTCGTCGCGCGGATCCGCGCCGCGGCACCGGGCGTGCCGCTCCGCATCTGGCGCCAGGAGGACTATCGCGCCAACGCGCTCGCGATCATGGAGGCGGTCTGCGGCTGCCGGCTCGGGCCGCTGCCCCACATCTCCGACCCGAGCTGGACCCGCTCGCCGACGGCGGCGGGGATCGAGGCCGCCGAGGCGCTGCCGCGCGACCTCGACCGCGCCGAGCGGCACGCCGCGGTGCGGGCGCTCTACGACACCGCGACCGGCGAGCGCTTCCGGCCGTTCGACGCCGACGCGCGCACAGCGCTCGCCGCCCGCTACGCCGCCGATCTCGCGCGGATCGAGGCGGCGTGGCCCGGGACGCTGCTGCGTTTCGACGCCGCGTGAGGGCCAGGCGCGACGGCCTCGGCCGTCCTCAGAAGCCGGTCACGAAGTTGCGGCCGATCACCACGAAGATCTCGTTCGAGTCGGCGGTGCCGTTCTCGTCGCGGCTGCGGTAGGAGTAGCCGACCTGGGCGTTCACCGCCTCGGTGATCGCGTGGGTGTAGCGCGCGGTCAGCGTCGCGCGCTTGATGTCGTCCTGGTTGCCCTCGAGGTTCACCTGCTCGGCCCAGGCGGCGTTGAAGCCGACGCTCGACACCGTGTTGATGTCGCGGGTGACGCCGATGCCGGCGCCGGTGATGCGCTCGTCGTCGCCGCCGCCGCCGTTCGAGTAGTTCTGGAACACCTGGCCGGCGATCTGGCCGCGCGGCAGGCGGTAGATCGCGGTGAGGTTGCCGGTCAGCCGGTTCTCCGGCGCCGCAGTGGTGTACTCGGCATTGGCGAGGAAGGTGACGTCCTCGGTGATGTAGCGCGCATCGGCCCGGATCAGCGGGCCGGTGTTGCGCTCGGTGGTGCGGGTCGGGTTGGTGAACGACAGGTCCTGCTCCCGCTCGCGGTCGGCATAGCCGATGCCGCCGCGGATGCGGAAGGTCTCCGAGCGCTCGTAGGCGAGCCCGGCGTCGATCGAGGCGGTGCGCACCTGGGTGCCGAGGTCGTCGTCGGAGGTCGCATAGTCGTAGCCGGCGGAGACCACCGTCGAGAGCACCGGCGTGACGTCGAGGTTCCAGGTCAGCTCGCCCGAGGTGTCGGTCCGGGGCGTCACGTCGACGCCCGTCTCGACGTCGGAATAGTCGACCGCGGTGCCGCGCAGGCGAAACTCGTAGCTCGAGGGGTCGTTGGTGCCGAGCACGAAGCCGATGTTGGCGTCGAAGCGCGACTGGCGCGCGGTGCCGATGCCGTCGAGGGTCAGCGTCGGGTTGTCCGGGTCGAGCGAGATGATGTCGTCGTCGACCTCGCTCGAGCGGAAGCGGAACATCGAGTCGAAGGCGGTGTCGGCGCCTTCCTGGGCATAGGTGAGATAGGCGGTCGACGGCGAGGCGAGCACGACGTCGAACGACTCCCCCGCCTCCCAGAGCGGCCGGAAGCCGGTGTCGATGCCGGTGCCGAAGGTCCGCGTCTCGGTCTGCTGCAGCAGGTCGAGCGCGAGGCGGGTGTCGCCGTAGTACGAGGTGCCGGGGGAGTTGTCGTCGAGGCGGTAGTTGGTGTTGGCCTCGAGGCTCTGCGACACGGTGGCGGTGAGGACCGAGGCGCTGCCCTCCGGCACCTCGGGCGCCGGCAGGTCCGGGCCGACGTTGCCGAGGCCGAGGCGGAGCCCCTGCGCCGAGGCCGGCCCGAGGGAGAGCGCGGCCGCGGCGAGGGCGATGGCGGCCGACGCCGCGAATCTCGGGGCGAGCTTCCGGGCGAATTTCGCGGCCGCGGCGGGTGGAATCCCGCCGGCGGCCGCCGGGGTCAGGGCGGCGAGGGGGCGTCGGGGCATTGCCGCCTCACTCGAAGAGGTGGCGTTCGGGGACGATGATCACGTCGCCTTCGCGCAGCGTGATCATCGACTGGATCGCGCCGCCGCGTTCGACCGCGTCGAAGTTGAACAGGAACAGCCGCTCCTGGCCGGTCTTGGTGTCCATCCGGCGCAGCTGGATGCGCTTGGTGGCGGCGAAGCGGTCGAGCCCGCCGGCGAGCGCGATCGCCTGCAGGAGCGTGGTGCCGACGCGGGCGTCGTGCTCGCCGGGGGCGGTCACCTTGCCGACGACGTAGATCGGGAAGGTCTCGCCGGTGTCGGAGACCGCCGCCACCGAGACGAAGACGCTCGGGCGCACCGCGAAGTTCGAGGCCAGCCGGTCGGCGATCGTCGACTCGACCGAGTCGACCGTGCGGCCGGAGGCCTGGATGGTGCCGGCGAGCGGCACCGAGATGCGGCCGTCGGGCAGCACCAGCACCTGGCGGTTCAGGCTGTCGTCCTCGAGCACGGTGATGGCCAGCTGATCGCCCGGCTGGATGCGGTAGTTGGCGCTCTGCGCCCAGGCGAAGGGCGCCGCGAGCAGCATCAGCAGCGCTGCCAGAAGCGGGACTTGTCTCATGGATCTGCCTCGTTATCCCTCGTTGCCTCCTTTATAGACACCGGGCGAGGGCGCGAAAGCGAAAACCCCCCGGCGGGCGGGCAGCCGCCGTCGGAGGCCGGCGCGGGTCGGCATTTCTGCCACAGTCGGGCTTTCGCGCCGCGGTGCCCGCCTCCCGGCGCGTCGGCGGGGCGCCGCGCGCGCCCGCGGTCCGCACTGGACAAGCCGGGGCCTATTCCCGTAGCGTTTCCGTGAGGGTTTTGCGCTCCCGAGGGCCCCGGGAGCGCGGGTATCGTGTGACGGGTGGGATGCGCAAGGTGATGGCGGTCGCCTCCGGCGGCGGGCACTGGGTCGAGCTCCGGCGGATCATGCCGGCCTTCGACGGCTGCGAGGTGGTCTGGGTCAGCACCGACCCGATGGGCGACGCCGATCTCGCGCCGTCGCGCTACTACGCCGTGCGCAACGTCACCCGCCGCGACCGCTTCGGCTTCGCCGTGGTGCTGCGCGAGCTCGCGCGCATCCTGCGGCGCGAGCGGCCCGAGGTCGTCGTCACCACCGGTGCCGCGCCCGGCATGCTGGCGCTGGTGCTGGCCAAGCTCCTCTGCCGCAGCCGCACCGTCTGGATCGACACCGTGGCGCAGTCGGAGGGCATGACGCTCTCCGGCCGGCTGGTGCGGCCGATGGCCGACGCCTGGCTCGTGCAGTGGCCGCACCTCGCCCGGCCCGGCGGGCCGGAGTACTGGGGATCGGTGCTGTGACCGCCACCGCCCCCGCTCCCGGCAGCGACGGGGAGACCGTCGCCGGGGCGCGCCGCCGGGGAGCGCGGCCGTGATCTTCGTCACCATCGGCTCGATGTTCCCGTTCGACCGGATGATCCGGGCGATGGACGACTGGGCCGCCGCGCACGGCCGCGGCGAGGAGATCCTCGCCCAGATCGGCGCCGGCCGCTTCGAGCCGCGGCACATGCGCTGGGTGCGCCAGCTGCCGCGGCCGGCCTACGCCGCGGCGATGGCCGACGCGCGGCTCGTGGTCGCCCACGCCGGGGTCGGCTCGGTGGTGAGCGCGGGCGAGCTCGGCAAGCCGATCGTGGTCATGCCGCGCCGCGTCGCCTTCGGCGAGCACACCTCCGACCACCAGGTCGAGACCGTGAGCTGGCTGCGCGGCAAGCCCGGGCTCCTCGTCGCCGACGCCGAGTCCGACCTCCCCGACTGCATCGCCGCGGCGGTGGCGGCGGCCGGCGCCGGCGAGCGGCTCGCCACCATCGCCGACGCCGGGCTGATCGGCCGGCTGCGCCGCTTCATCGCCGAGGGCTGAGGCGGCTCAGCCGTCGCTGGACGGCGCG
>JBDHSS010000171.1:0-6611 GCA_039808205.1 Paracoccaceae bacterium
TCGAGTTCCTGATGCGGAACGGCGTGAAGGTCGAGGACGGCAGCCGGCTCGGCAAGACCATCGTCTTCGCGAAGAATAGCCGCCATGCCGCCTTCATCGTCGAGCGGTTCGACGCGAACTATCCGCACCTCAAGGGCAGCTTCGCCCGGCTGATCGACTACAGCGTGCCCTACGCCCAGTCGCTGATCGACGCGTTCTCCGAGGCCGACAGGCCGCCGCACGTCGCCGTGTCCGTCGACATGCTCGACACCGGCATCGACGTGCTGGAGGTGGTGAACCTTGTCTTCTTCAAGATCGTCCGGTCGAAGACCAAGTTCTGGCAGATGATCGGCCGCGGCACCCGCCTGCGCCCGGACCTATTCGGCCCCGGCCAGGACAAGGACCACTTCCTGATCTTCGACTTCTGCCAGAACTTCGAGTTCTTCGACCAGCACCCCGACTTTTCCGACGGCGCCTCGGGGGACACCATCACCCGCCGCCTCTTCGTAGCCCGCGTCGAGCTGATCGGCGAGCTCGACCGCGTGGAGGCCGACGACGGAGCCGATCTCCGCGCCGCGACGACGGAGCGCCTCCACCGGGAGGTTGCCGCGATGAGCCTCGACAACTTCATCGTCCGCCCCCACCGCCGCGCCGTAGAGCGCTTCCAGTCGGCCGACGCCTGGGGGCTTCTGAGCGACACCGACCGTGCCGACCTTGTCGAGGAAGTCGCCGGCCTCCCCTCGGCATTGCCCGACGACGATCTTCCGGCGAAGCAGTTCGACCTCCTTGTTCTCTCCGCCCAGCTGGTGCTGCTCCGGATAGAAGCGCGGTTCCCCTCCCTGCAGCGTCAGCTTCGCCGCATCGCCTCCGACCTCGAGCTGCTCGCGAACATCCCTTCCGTCGGTCAGCAGCTGGCGCTGATCCTCGAGGTCCAGACCGACGACTTCTGGCAGGACATCACCCCGCGAATGCTGGAGACGGTCCGGGTGAGGCTGCGCGACCTCGTGAAGCTGATCGAGCCCGGCGAGAGACGGATCGTTTACACCGACTTCGAGGACGAGATCGGCGGCGCCGCCGAGGCCCCCATCGGAGACGCCGCGGTCGGCATCGACGCCGGTCGGTTCCGCAGGAAGGTCCGCCGCTTCCTCGACGTCCATAGCGACCATATCGCGCTGCAGAAGGTCCGCCGTGCGGAACAGCTCACGCCGAGCGACGTTGCCGAGCTCGAGCGAATGTTCCTTGAGGAGGGCGTCGGAGACGAGAGACAGCTCGACACCATCCGTGCCGACGGCGGCCTCGGCCTGTTTTTCCGGAAGCTGCTCGGGCTCGATCGCCAGGCGGCGAAGGCGGCCTTCAGCGCCCTGACGGACCTGGGCGCTCTTACCGCCAGCCAGATCCAGTTCCTCGACATGATCATCAACCATCTCACCGAGCGCGGGGTCATCGACCCCGAGCTGCTCTACGAAAGCCCGTTCACCGACGTTAGCAACCAGGGTCTGAGCGGCGTCTTCCCGGCGGAACGATCGGCGGAGGTGATGGCGATCGTCGGGCGGATCCGGGCGACGGCGGCGGCATAAGCTCAGTGTCGCTCTTGGACGAAGGGCGGAAAGCCGGAGATCCGTCGTTCACGGAAGTGTTGACGACTGGTTCTTTGGGTCAAAGGCGTTCAGCGACGGGCACGGCCGAGCGCATTCGTGGCATTCTTCAAAAGCGAATGATCCATCAACCACGCCGACTGTCAAGAATGGGCGTGATAGGTCGACGGGGCGATCGCCAGCTCGCGGCAGATCGGAGGGTGCGGAAGGCCGCCGAGAGGCTGTAGCTCCGGTGCTCGCCCGGCGCGCCGCCGAGCGCCCAGAGCGCGTCCTGGAGACCCGCGGCGAGCGCCACGAAGTCTCGCCGCCGAGCACGACATGGGCGTTCTCGAAGCCGCTGAAGGCTGAAGGCGAGGCGGAAGTGATAGAGCCGGTGCGGCAGCCGCGCGCCCGCCACGGTGACGCCGAGGCGGCCGAGGTCGGTGAAGTCCGAGAGGCCGAGCCGGCCGGGCTCATGGACCTGGCGGAAGATCACCTCACGCTCGGGGCCGTGTATCGCCCGCCATTGGCGGATACGCCGCTCCAGCGTCCGCCGGATCCCAGGCCCGAGGTCGGGATGCCGGCGCAGCAACTCCTCGAACACCGCCACCGGCCGCAGCCCGGGGCTCGCCTCGAGTATGGGGACGACTTCGGCGTCGAAGACCTCCACCAGGGATCGGGCCGACGCCGCTCGCGCGGGCTTCTCCGAAGGCGGACGCGGGTCCTGCTCGATGCGGTAGCCGGTGGCGATGCTGAACCCGGCGCGGGCGGCGGCGACGGGGACCGGGCGGTCGCGCGGTGCGTCATGAAGAGCCTCATCTGGTGATCGGTCACGTGGCGGCCGGGCACGCGGGCTCCTCCGAACAGGAAAAGCACCCGCATAGCCCGACCGGCCGCGATCACCACGCCCGCCCGGTCCGAGGACCGGCGCGGCGATACGTCCTGGACACTGGTTCGAGCCGCGGGGACCGGCCGCCTCCGACCCATCTGGGGAAACTCCGACCTAAGCGAACGGCCCCCTACGGTCATTCGCAGCTCATCGTGTTCCGCGCTGCGTCATCCCATTAGACGCCGTTGCCCAACGGTGCGTCCGCTGCAACGCAGCCTGCCGAAATTGGACGTCACCTCGGAGGTCTGCACGGCGTCGGTCGTCGCAAGTTGTGCGCCCGAATCGACCGCCCTCAGGCCGGCGTCGTCCATCGTCTATCGTCAGAGCCGCCCCGGCGAGAAACCTGGATTGAGGGGCGGCAAAAGAGGCTGTCCCTCTCGCCTCGCTCTCGGCCGATAGGCACGACGATGCGCATAAAGGATCGACAGCAGTGAGCGGCGCTTGGACGGCACAGAGGTAACCTTGGGCGCGGGGCCGAGAGCAGTTCTCTCGAGCGCCAGCAGGGCCTTTTCGATGTCGGGCACGGGCGTCGGGTCGGCGGGTGACAACACGCCGAGCCAGGAGGTCACGCTGGACCGGACGGTCTCCGGCGGATCGCGCCGGACGGATCGAACGAGTTCGCGATAGAGCCGGCGTTCCGAGGCGGGCTGCGAGCGCGGGTGGCGTGTCCGGCGCAGGATGAGCGCGGCGATGCCGGCGATCAGGCCCAGACCGGCGGCGGCGATCAGCAGGTTCCTCGGCCGGTGGAGCGCAGCGCTCGGAGGGGCGTCGCGCCAGCCAGGCGGCGCAGGCACGTCGATGGTGACCGGGCTGGTCGAGGCGGTCTCGACGGCATGGCTGGAGAGGTTCCACCAGCGGATGGGAACCGCTGGCAGCACGTACCGGCCGGGCGCTTCGATCACGTAGGCGATGGTTTCCGTTCGCGTCGCGGTCGCCGGCGTATCGGCGAGCTCGGGCTGGCGCGGATAGGCGCTGAGGCCGGCGGGGGTCGGGAGACCTGCCGCCAGCGGCGGCAGCAGCATCGCCGGTAGACCCGAGGCTGTGGCGGTGAGCGTCAGCGAGAAGCTGTCGCCGGGTTTCGGGTGATCCTGCAGACCCTCGAGGGTCGCCTCGAGATCGAGGCTCGCGGCGGCGAGGAACGGGTCCAGATCCCCGGCGCCCTCCGGAATGGTAGCGGAGACCGAAATTCCGGGGACCGGCAGGGTCGCCTGGCGTGGCGCATTGGTCTCGGGGTCGGCATAGGTCACCGCGACCGTCGCGTCGGTGAAGTCGTAGTCGGCGGCGCGCTGCGGGACGACTTCGTAGGTGCGGGTGAGGCCGGACAAGGTCGCGCCGCCCGAGCGCCGGGTGACCGGCCGGGTGGCGCGCTCCGGCAGCCGGGTGATGGCGTCGGCGATCTGGAGGTCGGGCCAGACCGGCGGATCGGGCATGTAGGTCGGCACCAGCACGGTCAGGCTGATCTCGACCGGGGTGCCGACGACGATCGGCCCCTCGGGATCGACCGCCACCTCGACGCTCGGCGCGTCGTGCGGTTGCTGCGCGAATGCGGGTGACGCGAGCAGGGCAGCAAGGGCGAGCGCGCGCATCATCGCGACTGCGCCTCGATGGCGAAGCGCGACTTCAGGAAGTCGGCGGGTCGGGTCTCGACCGAGCGCATCCATTCGGCGGCGGCGTCCTCGGAGAGCTGCGAGCCCGCGTCGATGCGGACGCGCTTGCCCTCGTCGCCGGTGAGGTCGGAAACCGTGGCGTCGGGAGGTTCGGACTGCGAGCCCTGGTCCTCGGCGTCGCGCGTCTCGTTCAGGTAGGCGATGATGCGCCTGGTCACGTCGAGGTCGTGCTCGGCCGCCGCGTTCGCCGGATCGAGCTTCAGCGCTGCCTCGAAGGCGGCCTGCCCGCCGGCATAGTCGCGCCCGCGCACGAGGGCGAGGCCGCGGTCGTACTGGGCGGTGGAGGTCTGGATCGGCGCCCAGAGGCCAGCAGCCTCGGTGTACTTGCCGGCGCGGAATAGGGCGGCGGCGCGCCATTCAGGGTTGGCGAAGATCGTCGCGGCGTCGGCATACCTGTGCTCGGCGTAGAGGCGGGCGCCGCGCTGATCGGGGGTCCAGAACCAGCCAGCGACGGTGTCGGAGAGGCCGGCGGCGCGGGCCTGTGGCGGAACGGCGAGGAGGACGGCGAGGGCCATCGCGCCCCAGCGCAGGGTGGTGCCGCGGCGGAACCACAGGAGGACGAGTAGGCTTGCGGGGAGCGCCAGCAGCCAGCCGTCGTCTGCGAGCCGGCCCTGCGCCGCGGCGGCGCGAGCGAGGCTGGAGGCGAGGGCGCGCTGGACGGCGCGGATGTCGCTGTCGTCGACGCTGACCGGGACGGTGCGGACGCCGGCGCGGCGCGACCAGTCGGCGACCTCGGCGCCGCCGCCGTCGGGCGCGACGATCATCGCGGCGCGGGTGCTGCCGCCCGCAGGGAACGAGGCGATGTCGCCGGGGTCGATGCCGTCGGTGACGAAGAGGATCGTGCCGGGTGTGTCCTCATTGGCCAGCAGGTTCTCCCCGAGCGTGAGCGCGGCGGAGGCCCGGCGGCCTTGGTCGGGCATGATCCCGCGGTCGAGGGCTTCGAGGAACGGCAGCAGCACGGTCGGATCGTCGGTCAGCGGCATGACGAGGTGTGCGGTACCGGCATAGGCGACGAGGCCGACGCGGCCCCCGGCGCGGAGCGCGACGAGATCGCGGATCTTCTGCTTGGCGCGCTCGACGCGCGAGGGGGCGATGTCGGTTCCGGACATGCTCGGGGAGAGGTCGAGGGCGAAGACGAGTGGCGCGGTCTCGGTGACGAAGGGCGAGGGCGCGGCTCGCCAGGCGGGGCCGGCGGCGGCGAGGGTCATCAGCGCCGCGGCGGCGATCAGCAGGTCGGACGCCCGCAGCCGGCGGCGGACGTTGCGGCCGATGGTGAGCGCGGCGAGGAGGTGGGGGGCGATGTCCGGCACGGGCTGCGCGTCGGCGGCGTCGCTGCGGCGCAGCAAGAGCCAAAGCACGGCGAGCGGGACGAGCACGAGGAGCGCGAGCGGGCGGAGGAAGGTGAAGGCGGCGAGCGCGTTCATGCCGTCGCCTCACGCGTGCGGGCGCGGCGGCGGAGCGCGGAGCCCGCGAGGGCGACGAGACAGCCGACGAGCACGAGCATGACGAAGGCCGCGGCGGGGAGCGCGGTCAGCGGCGTGCGCGGACGCCAGGAGACGGTGGCGCCCTGCCGTGCGCCGGCGGCGTCGATCCGGGCGTAGATGTCGGCGAGACCCTTGGCGTCCTCGGCGCGGTGGAAGTCGCCGCCGGCGGTCTTCGCGATTTCTTGCAGGGTGTCGAGGTCGACCTTCTCGCTGTCGGAGGCGGCCTCGGGGTCGCCGACGGCGATGGTGTCGATGACGACACCGTTCTGCGCGGCGATGTCGGCGGCCTTGGCCGGGGCCATGCGGCTGCCGGTGTCGGTTCCGTCCGAGAGCAGGATCAGGGTGCGGGCCTCGACCTTGCTCGCCTCGAAGGAGCGGATCGCGAGGCCGATGGCGTCGCCGAGCATGGTGTTCTGCCCGGCCATTCCGGGTTCGAGCGTCGCGAGGAGCTCGCGGGCGGCCTCGGTGTCGCGGGTGAAGGGCACGAGCACGTAGGGCGCGCTGCCGAAGACGATGAGCCCGATCCGGTCGTCCTTGCGCTCGGAGATGAAGGCGTCGAGCACCGATTTCACGCCGTCGAGGCGGGAGCCGCGGGCGCCGTCCTCGCCCTTGAAGTCGCCGGTCTGCATCGAGCCTGAGATGTCGACCGCGAGCATGATGTCGCGGGCAGCCTCGGTGCGCTCGACGGGGTCGCCGACCCAGGCCGGACGGGCGAGGGTGAGGAGGACGAGCGCCCAGAGGGTCCAGGCGAAGGTCATCTGGAGCCAGGAGCGGGGCTCGACCACGGCGCCCTCGCCCTTGTCGAGCCCGGCGCTCGCTCCTTCGAAGAAGGGAAAGCGCACCGCCTGCACCACCT
Source organism: Paracoccaceae bacterium (assembly GCA_039808205.1). Lineage (GTDB taxonomy): Bacteria > Pseudomonadota > Alphaproteobacteria > Rhodobacterales > Rhodobacteraceae > Amaricoccus. Next base: position 6,450 of record JBDHSS010000171.1, read on the forward strand.
CCCGGCGCGCGGGCGCGAGCCAGAGCACGAGGAGCGGCAGCGGCAGGGCGGCGAGTGCGAGGGGGAGGCCGAGCTCAAGCATGGTGGCGGCGGATCCAGCGGCGGGCGGCGGCGAGTGCGGCGCGGCCGTCGAAGGCTGGGGGCGTCGTGTAGGGCGCGGCG